>JAIFNM010000333.1 GCA_020047725.1 Betaproteobacteria bacterium | reverse complement strand
TTCGTCATCACCGACCCCAAGGACATCGAAGCCATCCTTGCCAGCAGCATCAAGGAAGTCTGGATCGACAGCGCCAAGGGGCTCGATGTAGCACCGGGTGAGATCGTCGTTTCGGAAGCTGAAACAGAAGCGCAGGTCGACGCAGAACTGAACACTGCCGCTATCGAAAACAGGGAAACATCCCCCGTTTCGGCGTCTGCGGAATTCGACCGCGCTGCCAAAATATGCGCCCAAGCCAAGCGTGCAGTCAACTCGATGTTCCAGGAAGCGCGCATGGGCAAGGCGGTCGACACTGCCGGCGCGCAAAAACTGGTTGAAGAGATCTCTGCTTCGGTCAGCCGCAATCCGAATGCCCTAATCAGCCTCGCACGGCTAAAAACAGCGGACGACTACACCTACATGCACTCGGTCGCCGTGTGTGCGCTGATGATTGCCCTCTCCAAGCAACTCAATCTAGACGAAGAGCAGACCCGTTCTGCCGGCATTGCCGGCCTGTTGCATGACCTCGGCAAAGCCGTGATGCCGATGGACGTACTCAACAAGCCAGGCAAGTTGACTGACGAAGAATTCGCGATCATCAAAAAACACCCGGAAGAAGGCCACAAGCTTCTGCTCGCCAGCCCAGGCGCCGATGAAATCGCACTTGATGTCGTACTTCACCACCACGAAAAAACTGATGGCTCGGGCTATCCGAAACGACTCAAGAACGGTGAAATAAGTCTGTTCGCCAAGATGGGGGCGGTTTGCGATGTGTACGACGCCATTACTTCCAACCGTCCATACAAGGCAGGATGGGATCCGGCCGAATCACTTCGCAAGATGGCGGAATGGGCCAATGGACACTTCGATCCAATGGTTTTTCAGGCCTTCGTCAAGAGCCTGGGCATCTACCCGATTGGCTCGCTAGTTAAATTGAGTTCTGGACGACTGGGCATCGTGATCGAACAGGCTGAAAAATCACTGCTCACGCCACGCATCAAGGTCTTCTATTCGACTCGCTCCAACACCCGCATCAAACCCGAGATCATCGACCTCTCGCGCAACGGATGTCCGGAGAAGATTGCCAGTCGGGAAGATCCGGCCAAATGGAACTTCCCGGATATCAACGAGCTCTGGTCAGGTCTAACCAGCCCACCGTAGCCGTAGCATCTTCCGGGTGCGATTTAAAGTGTTGGTCGCTGCGAAATTTGGTTTTTAATTTCTTCGGCCGCTACCGGTTTTTGTATGAGCTCAGTTTATCTGCGCGATGGGTTGTACTTCAGCGCTGTAATCAAGCAGTGAAACTGGGCTCCTTGATTGCTGGCGCGCCGTTGGCTTTTTGGGCAAGCAACGCTTTCAAACACACCCGCATCTTCCCGCCGGAAAAAATCCGCGTATAATCCGTCTCTTATCCGAGGAGCGCTGCAAAACTGTTGTTCTACAGTTTCAGGCTCGGACCGTTTCAACGGCGCTCACCCCATCAATCCGTGCCGGGCACGGGAAGCCGGGTGAGCCTGATCTACAGCATCTCAGCACACCAAGACGTCCCCTCCCGGCCACAGTTATCAAGGAGATTTACTGTGGCTGAAAAATTTACCGACTACGTCATTGCCGACCTCAATCTCTCCGACTGGGGCCGCAAAGAAATCCGCATCGCCGAAACCGAAATGCCGGGCCTGATGGCGATCCGCGAGGAATTCGCCGCCGCCCAGTCGCTCAAAGGCGCGCGCATCACCGGTTCGCTGCACATGACCATCCAGACCGCCGTACTCATCGAGACGCTAACCGCGCTCGGTGCGCAAGTGCGCTGGGCCTCGTGCAACATCTTCTCTACGCAGGATCACGCCGCGGCCGCTATTGCCGCGCAGAACATCCCGGTCTTCGCCGTCAAGGGAGAATCGCTGGTCGACTACTGGGACTACACCCACCGCATCTTTGAATGGTCCGATGGCGGTTATTCCAACATGATCCTCGACGACGGCGGCGACGCGACCCTGCTGTTACATCTCGGCGCCCGTGCTGAGAAGGACATTTCCGTTCTCGCCAAGCCCGGTTCAGAAGAAGAAACCATCCTGTTCGCCGCCATCAAGGCCAAACTGGCTAAAGACCCGACCTGGTACTCCGTGCGCCTCGGGCAGATCAAGGGCGTTACCGAAGAAACCACTACCGGCGTACATCGTCTGTACCAGATGCACCAGCGTGGCGACCTCAAGTTCCCGGCGATCAATGTCAACGACTCGGTCACCAAGTCCAAGTTCGACAACCTCTACGGCTGCCGCGAATCGCTGGTTGATGGTATCAAGCGCGCAACTGACGTGATGATCGCCGGAAAAGTCGCACTGATCGCCGGTTACGGTGATGTCGGCAAGGGCTCGGCGCAGGCCATGCGCGCACTTTCGGCTCAGGTATGGGTCACCGAGATCGACCCGATCTGCGCGCTGCAGGCGGCGATGGAAGGCTATCGCGTGGTCACCATGGAATACGCAGCCGACAAGGCCGATATTTTCGTCACCACTACCGGCAATTACCACGTCATCACGCACGACAACATGGCCGCCATGAAAGACCAGGCCATCGTCTGCAACATCGGCCACTTCGACAATGAAATCGATGTCGCCTCGCTTGAAAAATACCAGTGGGAAGAAATCAAGCCACAGGTCGATCACGTGATCTTCCCGGACGGAAAGCGCATCATCCTGCTCGCCAAGGGTCGCCTGGTGAATCTCGGTTGCGGCACCGGTCACCCGTCCTACGTCATGAGTTCGTCGTTCGCCAACCAGACGATTGCCCAGATCGAGCTGTTCACCCGCAATGCCGACTACCCGGTGGGTGTCTACACGCTGCCCAAGCACCTCGATGAAAAGGTCGCGCGCCTGCAGTTAAAGAAGCTGAACTCACAGCTTTCCGTGCTGCGTCCCGATCAGGCCGCCTACATCGGCGTACCGATTGAAGGTCCGTACAAAGCGGATCACTATCGCTACTAATCATCACCGTGCAAATCATGCTCCGGCTATAAACGCCGGAGCAGTTCTCTGGGCTTATTGATGAAAACAGAAATCTCGATTGAATTTTTCCCGCCACAGACCTCGGAAGGCGTTGATAAACTGCGTGTCGTACGCGGCAAACTGGCGGTACTCAAACCCGAGTTTTTCTCGGTTACCTATGGTGCCGGTGGCTCGACGCGCGAGCGCACCTTTTCAGTCATCAGGGAAATCGCCGCAGAAGGTTTCAATGCCGCCCCCCACCTTTCGTGCGTCGGATCAACGCGCGATAACATCCGCGAAATCCTTATGGAATACAAGGCGGCCGGCATCTGCCGCATCGTCGCCCTGCGTGGAGACTTGCCGTCCGGAATGGCCGAAGCAGGCGAGTTCCGCTACGCCAACGAACTCGTCGAATTCATCCGCAAGGAGACTGGCGACCACTTTCGTCTCGACGTAGCGGCTTACCCGGAATGGCACCCGCAGGCACGTTTCCCGCGCGACGACCTGGCTGCCTTCGCCCGCAAAGCCAAAGCTGGCGCCAACTCGGCGATCACGCAGTACTTCTACAACGCCGACGCCTATTTCCATTTCGTCGACGAAGTGCGCAAACTTGGTGTCGAGATCCCGATCATTCCCGGCATCATGCCGATTGCCAATTTTTCCAAACTGGCGCGCTTTTCCGACCACTGCGGCACCGAACTGCCGCGCTGGATGCGGCGCAAGTTCGAAGGATTGAGCGATGACACCGAGGCCATCCGCGCCTTCGGTCTGGACGTTGTTACCGCTCTGTGCGAACGCCTGCTGGCTGGTGGGGCACCCGGTCTGCATTTTTATTCGATGAACCAGTCCGCGCTGACGCTGGAGATCTGCCGCCGACTCAACGTCGGGCAATAAGCAGAGGACTGGGCCGTATCAGCTCGGCTTCAGCAGCAACTCGAACTGATCGATCGGTACCGGCGTGCCAAACAGGAAGCCCTGAAAATTCGAACAGCCCTTGCTTTTCAAGAGGCTGAGCTGCGCTTCGGTTTCCACACCCTCGGCAATTACGTCCAGATTCAGGCTCCGGGCCATGGCGATGATGGTGCGCACAATCGCTTTGTCGCTGTGGTCATCTGCCAGATCGCGGACAAACGAACGGTCAATCTTGAGCTGATCCAGCGGCAGCTGTTTGAGGTATTGCAGCGAGGAGTAGCCGGTTCCGAAGTCATCCAGCGAAAACCGAACGCCAATTTCATTCAGGGCTGTCATCGTCAGCACGATGTCCTCGACGTTCTCCAGCAACATGCCTTCGGTTAGCTCCAGCTTGAGCAGGTTCGGGCTAACCGAATAACGCTTCAGCACCGACGTCACCTGTTCGACAAAATCGGACTGATGAAACTGTTTGGCGCTGACGTTCACTGAAAGAACGAGTTCTCGCGTGTGCACATTTTCCTGCCACGCCTGGAGCTGAGCACAGGCCGCCTCAAGCACCCATTGCCCGATAGAGCGGATCAGACCGGTTTCCTCTGCCAGGGGAATGAAATCATCGGGAACCACCAGGCCACGTTCGGGATGGTCCCAGCGAATCAATCCTTCCGCGCCATAGGGTTGGCAGGACGAATCAACCTTGATCTGGTAAAAGAGCCGGAACTGCCCCTTGTCGATTGCCTTGCGCAGCTCCACTTCGAGGACCGAACGCGCGTCGATCGCACGCTGCATATGTGGATCAAAAAAACGCAATGTGTTGCGGCCGGCCTTCTTCGCCTGGTACATGGCGATGTCGGTTTGTTTCAGGAGATCCTCGACCGTCTGCGAGTCATCATTGAACAGTGTCGCGCCGATACTGGGCGAGCTGAGGTATTCATACGTCCCCAGCTGGTACGGTTGATTGAGCGTTTCCCGGATTTTTTCGCCGACCGCTTCCGTTTGTGCGGCGGCTTCCAGAGGGAGCCTGCTCAGATCTTCGAGCATCACCACGAACTCGTCACCCCCGATGCGCGCGATGGTATCGCCTTCACGCACGCAGTATTCCAGACGCTTTGCGACCTGCTGCAGCATCATGTCACCCATGTCATGACCGAGCGTATCGTTGAGCGTCTTGAAATTATCAATGTCGATGAACAGCAACGCGCCTGTTTGCCCATTACGCATTCGGGCTGCCAGCGCCTGATGCAAGCGTTCCATCAACAGTCTTCGGTTTGGCAGACGAGTGAGCGGGTCGGTGGTCGAAAGCGACTGTAACGTTTGATTCAACTTCTCAAGCAGTGCGTTCTGCTCAGCGAGTTTGCGGTTGACAACCCGAAGTTCGTCTTCCTGGCACTTTCGCTCGTGGATATTGAAGGTCACCCCAATAAAACGCTTGCCGCGCTTGATGCCTCGCCCACTCATGACCTTGCCATAGTTGGCGTACCAGATCCATTTCCCGCTCTTGGCGAGCAACCTGAATTCGCTTCGGTATTGCGGCTTCGAACCGGTCATGTGCTCGTTGATTGACACCTTGATCGCCGGAACATCATCCGGGTGCACGATGGAAAACATGTCGTTCATGTAAGAGAACGCTTCTTTCTCGTTGTACCCCAACTCGGCAAAAGTCTTCATCGCCTTGCGCGTGACGTCGCCGGTGAGCAAATCGTTCGGTGAGCAAATCGTTTTCCCAAAGATCGAGGCCCGCCGCTTCCAGGGCAAGTTCCAGCCGCTCCTTGTCTATATTCTGCTCCCCCATTCCAATCCCCAGAGCGCATCTCAAACCGGGCAGAGGCGGACGCGCCCATGCCAATCAATCCACTTATCGTAACATTTTAGATTCTTCCACAGGCGTCATTTACGATAGCAAATTGCGCCAGACAAGCGCTGCCAGCAACACACTTCGACTGATAACCTTTACGCCCTGCCGGAATGCCGCCAGAATACGAAGCTCCTGCGAATAAGCAAAAAAAATACGACATGGCCGCGAAAGAAGCTGTAGCCCGGATCAAGATCAACAAGCTGCTGGAAGAATCCGGCTGGCGGTTTATTGACGACGCTACGGGCAAGGCGAACATTGCACTTGAATCCAACGTCAAGCTGAGCAAAACGGCTGTCGACGCGCTCGGCGAGAACTTTGAAAAGACCGCCAACGGCTTCACGGATTTTCTGCTACTCGACGAAAACGGCAAACCCTTGCTCGTTCTTGAAGCCAAGTCTGAAGGAAAAAACCCGCTGGTCGGCAAGGAACAGGCGCGCAAATACGCCAAACACGAGAAATGCCGCTTCGTCATTCTCTCCAACGGCAACCTGCATTACTTCTGGGATCTGGAGCAGGGCAACCCGCACCTCATCACGCGCTACCCGACGCCGGACTCGATCAAGGGCTACCACGCCTTCCGGCCGAACCCGCAACGGCTGATGACCGAGCCGGTCAGCCGCGACTACATCGCGCTCACGCAGTTGCCGAACTACGTGGCGGAAGCCGGCTGGAACAACCCGGCCGAGCGCGACGAATTCATCCAGAAGAACAAGCTGCGTTTCCTGCGTGACTACCAGAAGCGCGCCGTGTCGGCGATTCAGGATGCCGTTGCGGAAGGCCACAGCCGCTTCTTGTTCGAGATGGCCACCGGCACCGGCAAAACGCTCACGGCGGCCGCCGCCATCAAGCTCTTCCTGCGTACTGGCAACGCCCGACGCGTGCTCTTTCTCGTCGACCGGCTGGAGCTCGAAGATCAGGCCAGCAAGGACCTGGTCGCCTACCTCAAGAACGACTGGAGCACCGTCATCTACAAGGAGCGGCGCGACGACTGGCGCAAGGCCGAAATCGTCGTCACCACGGTGCAGTCGCTGCTGTTCAACGACAAGTACCGGCGCCTGTTTTCGCCGACCGATTTCGATCTCGTCATCTCCGACGAAGCGCACCGCTCCATCGGCGGCAACGCCCGCGCCGTGTTCGAATACTTCGTCGGCTACAAAATCGGGCTGACGGCCACACCGCGCGACTACCTCAAGAAATTCGACAACAGCAAACCTGGCACCCGTGACCCGCGTGAGGCCGAACGCCGCCTGCTGCTCGACACCTACCGCACTTTCGGCTGCGAATCCGGCCAGCCGACCTTCCGCTATTCCCTGCTCGACGGGGTGAACGAAGGGCATCTGATCAATCCGCTCGTCGTCGATGCGCGCACCGACATCACCACGCAGTTGCTCTCCGACAAAGGTTACGCCGTCGCCGCAACACCGGAAGAAGGAGAAGAGAGCTTCTTCCAGAAGGATTTCGAAAAGAAATTCTTCTCCGAAGCCACCAA
>JAIFNM010000254.1 GCA_020047725.1 Betaproteobacteria bacterium | reverse complement strand
CTACTTGCCAATTTTTACGCGAGAAACGACTTCACCAACTTCGAAGCCATCGCTCGCAGCCTCCTCAACACCGTCCCCAACGATCAGGTTTTCCTTCAGTTTCTTGGCCTCGTCTATTACCGCACCGGGCGCGTCAAGGACGCGATTCGCACCTTTAACAAGGTGATTCTCAGACGCAAACCGGCCAAGGCCGAATCGGAAGCGGGTAATACCAGCCTTTCCCCTGGCGACTACGCCGCTGCAGCGTGCTATCAGGAAGCTACGCGCCACAGCCCGGAACTCTCGCAAGCATGGTTCGACCTTGGGACGGCGCTGCTGGAACTGGGTAAATACGAACAGGCCATTCCCGCCTTTCGCAACTCGCTCATGGCCCAGCCGGAATCCACTCAGGCCATGCTGGCTCTGGGCCAGACCGCCTTGCTCACCAACGACGTCAAGATCGCCGAAGAAAATTTCTCGTGTTTGCGTGAACTGCAACCGAACAACGTTGACGCCTACCAGGGCCTTGGGCAGGTTTACCGAAAACGCCGTGACTTCGCGACAGCGCGGGCGTGTTTCGTCAGGGTCCGACTGCTTCAGGGAGGATCCAACAGCATTGACAACCTGGCGAAACGACGGACGGCGGAAGGGAGAAATTCCATTTCGACGCCCGAAACCCAGCTCCGAACCCATGGAATAAAAACCGTTATTGAAGCGTGCCGGGCAAGAATTGCTCGCCAACGAGTGAAAATCTCCAAACGCCGCGCGAAATCCTGATTCCAGGTGCTCCACATTTGGCTGTTTAGCAACAAACTGCTGGACTGATTTTCGACGCATTTCCTGCCAAAAGCCGCTCTGGGTCCGGCGGTTGAAATACACTACGGACTGAAAAGCAACCGGGGCTGGTTTCCCGCTCCCGGTTTGCCTGGCCCTTCCACGAACCGACCCCCACTGATGAATCCATTGCTTGCCCCGGAACCACTCATTTTTGTCGACCTGGAAACCACAGGCGCAAATTTTGCCAATGATCGAATCATCGAAATCGGTTTCGTCGAGGTTGACCAGAATGGCGCGCACGAATGGAGTTCGCTTGTCAATCCCGGACAATCCATTTCCGGATTCATCACCGGACTGACCGGAATCGACACCGCCATGGTGTCCACCGCACCAAGCTTTGAACAACTGGCCCCGTTCGTTCTCGAAAAACTGCGTGGACGCCTGTTCATCGCTCACAACGCCCGTTTTGATTACACCTTTCTCAAACGCGAATTCAAGCGCGTCGGCATCGACTTTCGCGCATCCAACCTGTGTACCGTCAAACTCTCACGCAAACTTTTCCCCGTGCATCACAGGCACAGCCTGGATGCCCTGGTGACGCGCTATAACATCACCGTAAGCGGCCGCCATCGCGCCCTGGCTGACGCCAGGGTTCTCTGGGACCTCTGGCAACAGTGGCATGACCTGTTGCCACAGGAAACCATCCGCAACACCATCGATGCCATTGTCGGACGACCGGAACTACCGTCACAACTCGATTCCACACTAATCGACGACCTGCCGGAAGCCCCCGGCGCGTATGCCATGTACGGCGAAGACGGCGGCCTGCTGCTGACCAAGCGCAGCGCTAACCTTCGCCAGCAGGTGCTCGCGCATTTTTCCCCGGCCAACCGCGATACGGCGCTGGTGCGCAACACCTGGCGCATCGAGTGGCGTGAAGCCGCCGGGGAACTTGGGGCCCGGCTGAGCGAGCTCGAACTGTCCGCCTCGGCGCGCAAACCAGCCGATGATCTCTGCGCCTGGCAATTGATACAACACGGTGAAGGCGATTTTCGCCCCCAACTTGTATTTGCCCGCGACACCGACTTTGCCCATACAACCGACCTGTTTGGCCTGTACATGAATCAGCGCGAGGCGATTCATGCCCTGCGCAAGCTCGCCGAAGTACACCGCCTGTGCCATAGTCACATCGGATTAGGCGCTGGGAAACCAGGTGAAGCCTGCATCGCCTACAAGCAGAAGACCTGTCGCGGCGTGTGCATCGGAAAAGAAGCGGTGTCGCTGCACAGCGCCCGGCTGATGACGGCGTTGGCGAAGTTCAAGCTGAGCAACTGGCCCTACAGCGGGCCCATCGCACTGATCGAGCGCGACGAATTCGGCATGCGCGAGGATTTCCACGTCGTTGATCGCTGGAGTTACCTTGGCACGGTGCATGATGAAGCGACACTACATTCGCTTCTGGAAAACCGGAGCAGCGAGACTGGCTTTGATCCTGAGCAGTATCGGATCATCAATAAGTTCCTGAAAGCCGGAAAAATCCGCGTACTCCCCATGCCCGCTCGCTGATTGCGTTACGGGATCGAACCAACGTCAAATAATCGCCCTGTGAGGCAATAAACACGGGCATCTTCAAAGTGATGCCCGAAGAAGCATTATCCATGCACCTTCTAGAGCATGCTTCTGCAGATCGCCAATTGGTGCGGTCTAGCGGGGTGCTGGCTTTACTTGGACATCTCGATAAGCACCGACTTGCCCGAACGCCCGCCGGCGGCGCGCAGTAAATTCTCGATGTCCGTCTGTTTGCTCTTCACAGCCCAGTCAACCGCCGTTTCACCGTTCTCATTGGCTATCATCGGGTCGGCCCCGTTCTTCAAGAGCAGTTTGACTGCCTCAACATGTCCGAAACGGGCGGCAAAAAACAGGGCGGTTGATCCGTTCTGTGTTGTGGCGTCGATTTCGGCACCGCGCTTGAGCAGATAGTCGATGATGGCGGTATGGCCATTGAAGGCAGCGTAACTGAGCGGGGGCCAGCCAAAAAAATTGATTTCGGCACCAGCCTCGACAAAACGTTTTACGTACTCCAGCGAGCCCAAGTAAGCCGCAATACTGAGAGCCGTCTCGCCATTCCGGTTGCGCAGGTTGAGACGGGCGCGACGCTGCATCAGGAAATCGATCAGTTCGGGAATCTCTTGCCGCACGGCCTGGATGAGAAGCGTGTTGCCGGTTCGATCAACGGTATTGACGTCCATGCCACGCTTGATCAAATCGATGGCAGTCGCCGAATCCTTTCGGATCAGAGCGCCCTCCATATCCTCATACGACCCAGCCAGAGCAAAGGTCGGGATCAGCAGGGCAAACAGGAATGCAATGAGCTTCATTGGGGTAATCTCGATTTAACTTGGGGAAACAGCCGGAAGAAATTCTCGGTCGTGGCGGCAGCGAGTTCTTCGTACGAAATGCCACGCAAACGCGCGATTTCTTCAGCGACATAACGTACATAACCGGGCTGGTTAAGCTTGCCGCGATACGGCACGGGTGCCAAATACGGTGCATCGGTCTCGACCAGCAGGCGATTCAGCGGCACGCGACGCGCAACTTCCTTGACAATCAGCGCATTCTTGAAGGTGACAATGCCCGAGAGTGAAAGGTGAAAGCCCAAATCTAGCGCCGTTTCGGCAACGTCCCACGTCTCGGTGAAGCAATGCAGGATGCCACCGACCTGCCCGGCCCCCTCCTCTGCCATGAGCCGTAGCGTATCGGCAGTCGCATCACGGTTATGAACGACCAGCGGCTTTCCAACTTCAATCGCTGCACGGATATGCGTGCGGAAACGGTCGCGCTGCCATTCCGGTGCGTCCTTGTGCCAATAGTAATCAAGCCCGGTCTCGCCGATGGCGATAACCTTGGGGTGCTGCGCCAGGCCGACGAGTTCAGCCAGGGTCGGTTCGTGCACGTCGGTGGTTTCCGGGTGTAGGCCGACGGTTGCAAAAAGGTGGGGATACGCTTCGGCCAGCGCCAGAACACGAGGAAAATCTTCCAGCGTAACGCCAATGCAGACCGCGCATCCCACATCGTTCTGCTGCATCAGATTCAGGACTTGCGGGAGATTTTTGGCGAGATCGGGAAAGTCGAGGTGGCAGTGTGAATCAACAAGCATCAATAGGGATCACATGGTATGGGTCGGGCGGGTGGATTGCATCACACCGCCGAGGAGGCCTTCGATCTTGCGGCGTGCTTCGATGCCGCTTTCGTCGTTCTTGAAATGAACGCCGATTCCCTGGGCCTTGCTATTCTGGGCACCGGCCGGGGTAATCCAGACCACGCTGCCAGCGATTGGCAGCTTGGCCGGATCATCCATCAGCGACAGCAGCATGAATACTTCGTCGCCGATGCTGTAAGAACGCGTCGTTGGAATAAAAATTCCGCCATTTTTTAGCAAAGGCATGAAGGCCGCGTAAAGAGCCGACTTCGAGTTGATATTCAGCGAAAGAACACTCGGTCGCGGAGGGGGAGAAACAGCTGGCTTCGGTTCAGACATGACTGCCTCAGGAAATTCGGAACAAGGCAACGTAACTCAGGAAAAACTCTTCAAGAAACAGCCGGCTGTTCAACGGCTGCTCACATTGCAGCTTGTATTGTATCGCTTTCCTGTTAAATGCCAACACGCTAGCGGTGTCGGTCGATTTTGCCAGGCGCTGCATCGCTTGACCCTGCGAAACAAAGTAGCGCTGAGGCAAGCCTTCGCAGCTCAGTGTCAGGTCGAAAAGCCACTTTTGCGACCATTCGATCATCCGTTTCAATGGGGCTGGACGCTTCTCGGCTTTGATGACCCGGTCAAGCGCTGCGGCGGCGGCGAGCGGTTCAAGCTTGCCACCACGCGACATTTCAGCGATCACGGCGTCGAGGAGCACACGCTCTTCACTTCCGCCCAACTCGACCGCCAACAAAGGGGAGCCACCGGCCAAAGCCAGCCAATGCGCGGCGTCGCTGATACCCGCCTCCAGCAACCATTGCTCAGAACGATCCCGCGAGGGTTGCGGCACGGGCATCGATTGGCAGCGGCTACGAATCGTTGGCAACAGACGTTCGGATTCACTAGAAACCAATATAAACAATGTACTTGCTATTGGTTCTTCAAGTGATTTAAGAAGTGAGTTTGCGGTCGAGCGGTTCATCGCTTCGGCTGGATTGACCAGAATGACACGAGCCCCCTGGCGATGCGTTCCAACGTGGAGAAAGTCATCCAGCGCACGAACCTGATCGATGGTGATCTGCTGGCTTGGCTTTTTCTTGCCGCCGGTTTCGACAGCTTCGCCCTCTTCTTCGGCCAGCGCATCCGGTTGTAGCAGACGAAAATCCGGGTGATTGCCCTGTGCCAACCAGCCGCAAGCTGCACATGCGCCACAGGCTTCAGCATTGGCCGTCGGATTTTCACATAGCAAGGATTCGGCAAAACGCCGTGCCAAGGCAAACTTGCCAATTCCTCGCTGACCGGAAAAAAGCAGCGAGTGCGGCAACTGAGCGCGGCGAGCACCAAGCTGCGCCCAAACCTCGGAATGAAGATCGATTATGTTCATAAACAATGTGATATGAATGCTTCTTCAACTTGCTTCTTGATATCTTCAAGCGACTGATCCGCATTGATCACTTGAATTCGCTGCGGTGCCGCCGCCGCACGTTCAAGATAAGCTTGCCGAACCCGCACATGGAAATCGGCTTGCTCCTGCTCAAAACGATCAAGATTACGCCCCTGTGCCGCGATACGCTGCCCCGCGACAGTCGGCGGCAAGTCAAAAAGAAAGGTCAGATCAGGTTGCAGATGACCATGCACCCACCGTTCAAGCTCGGCGAACTTCTGTTTATCCAGTCCGCGCCCACCGCCCTGATAGGCGTACGT
>JAIFNM010000286.1 GCA_020047725.1 Betaproteobacteria bacterium | reverse complement strand
CTTCGCGCTGAAGAGGAGCGCCGCAATGCTGCACTGCGCGCCCATCAGGAAGCGGAGTACATGGAAAAGCAACAGCGTGTTGCTGACTTGGCGCGCCTGAAGATTGAAGCCGAAGAAAAGGCCGTTGCTGCGCGGGCGGCTGAAGCGGCCAAAAAAGTGGCTGCACAGACGGCAAGCGAGAAGCCGGCCGAAGACAAGACATTGCACAAGCCGACGGCCAAGCCCGGTGCGGCTGACAAGAAACCGGCTGACAAGAAGGGCCAGTGGAAGAATGAGGGCGCCAACAAGCGTCAAGGCCTGAAGACGCGTGGAGCGACGGGCGGCACGGGGTGGCGTGACAACAAGCACGGCAAGCGCAGCACGCGGGGCGGTGAGTCGGAGGAAGCGCATTCCTTCCAGGCGCCAACCGAAGCGGTGGTGTATGACGTGCATGTGCCGGAAACCATTTCGGTTTCTGATCTGGCGCACAAGATGTCGGTCAAGGCCACTGAAGTGATCAAGACCCTGATGAAAATGGGTTCGATGGTCACCATCAATCAGGTGCTTGATCAGGAAACGGCGATGATCATCGTCGAGGAAATGGGTCACAAGGCCTTTGCGGCCAAACTCGATGATCCAGATGCATTCCTCGACGATACGGCGCACAAGGATGCGCTGCAGGAGTCGCGCGCTCCGGTGGTTACGGTCATGGGCCACGTCGACCATGGCAAGACCTCGCTGCTTGACTTCATTCGCCGCACACGCGTTGCGTCCGGTGAAGCGGGCGGAATTACACAGCATATCGGTGCCTATCACGTCGAAACCGACCGTGGCATGGTGACTTTCCTCGATACGCCGGGTCACGAAGCCTTCACGGCAATGCGCGCACGCGGTGCCAAGGCGACCGACCTGGTTATTCTGGTTGTAGCCGCCGACGACGGCGTCATGCCGCAGACACGTGAGGCCATTCACCACGCCAAGGCAGCCGGTGTCCCGATCATTGTCGCGGTCAACAAGATCGACAAGCCGGATGCCAATCCCGAGCGTGTCAAACAGGAACTTGTTGCCGAGCAGGTCATTCCGGAAGAGTACGGTGGAGAAGCCCCGTTCATCTCCGTTTCCGCCAAGACCGGCGTCGGGATCGACGAACTGCTCGAAAACGTGCTGCTGCAAGCCGAAGTGCTCGAACTGAAGGCGCCGAAAGATGCACCAGCCAAGGGCCTGATCATTGAGGCACGACTCGACAAAGGTCGTGGTCCGGTGGCTACGATGCTGGTTCAGTCAGGTACCCTGCGTCAAGGCGATGTCCTGCTTGCCGGGCAGGTGTTTGGCCGCATTCGCGCCATGCTTGACGAAAATGGCAAATCCATCAAGGAGGCCGGGCCATCGATTCCGGTTGAAATTCTTGGTCTGTCGGACGTTCCAGCGGCCGGTCAGGAGGCCATGGTTATGCTGGATGAACGAAAGGCACGTGAAATCGCGCTCTTCCGCCAAGGCAAGTACCGTGATGTCAAGCTGGCCAAGAAGCAGGCTGCCAATCTTGAGACCATCCTCGATCAGATGACGGAAGCTGAAGTCAAGATGCTGCCGCTGATCATCAAGGCCGATGTTCAGGGTTCCCAGGAAGCGCTGGTGCAGTCCTTGCAAAAGCTTTCAACGGCCGAGGTCAAGGTCAACATCATTCACGGTGCGGTGGGTGCCATCAGCGAAACCGACGTCTATCTGGCGCAGGCTTCCAAGGCCGTCATCATCGGCTTCAACATCCGTGCCGATGCCGGCGCACGCAAGGCGGCCGAGAGTGTCGGTGTCGATATTCGCTACTACAACATCATTTACGATGCGGTTGACGAGGTTAAAGCCGCACTCTCTGGCATGCTCTCGCCCGAGAAGCGCGAAGAAGTTACCGGTCTGGTCGAGATCCGTCAGGTTTTCAATGCCACCAAGATCGGCACCATTGCCGGTTGTTATGTGCTTGAAGGCTTGGTCAAACGCAGTTCGCGTGCCCGTTTGCTGCGCAACAATGTCGTGATCTGGGATGGCGAGTTCGAGTCGCTCAAGCGCTTCAAGGACGACGTCAAGGAAGTCCGTTCCGGCTTCGAATGCGGTCTGTCTCTGAAGAACTACAACGCGTACGAGGAAGGTGACCAGCTTGAAGTGTACGATGTGACAGAAATTGCCCGGACGCTCTAAGTGGCAGTCAATAAAGGCTTTTCACGCAAGGATCGGGTCGCTGAACAGATTCGCCGGGAATTGGCGGATCTGCTTCGTACGGAACTGAAAGACCCACGTGTCGGCATGATCAGCATCACCGATGTTGAGGTGACGGCTGATTATGCGCACGCCAAGGTGTTTTTCAGTACCCTGGCGGGTAGCGAGCACCTTGAGGAGGTCATGACCGGTTTGCAGAAGGCCTCCGGTTTTTTGCGCCGCGAACTGGGCAAGCGCATCAGCGTCCACATGACGCCCCAACTGCACTTCGTCTTCGATCAATCGCTTGAGCGCGGAGCGGATCTCTCGAAGTTGATTCAGGAAGCCCTGGCAATTTCGGCATCGTCTGATCAAAAACCTGAAACTGAGCTTGGTGACGAGTAGCGGAATCAAGCGCCGCTGGCAGCGTGTTGATGGCGTACTTTTGCTCGACAAGGCAAGCGGACTGACTTCCAATTCGGCTTTGCAGGGCGCGCGGCGATTGTTCTCGGCGGCCAAGGCCGGACACACCGGAACACTTGATCCGCTGGCGACTGGTCTGTTGCCCTTGTGTTTTGGTGAAGCAACCAAATTCTCGGCGGATCTGCTCAATGCCGACAAAACCTACGAGGCCGATCTCCTTTTTGGTATTACGACCGATACCGGAGATGCCGAAGGTGCCATAGTGTTACAGCGTCCGGTAGCGTTTACCCAGTCTGACCTGGAAACGGCGTTGCTAGGTTTCCTTGGCCCCATACGGCAGATTCCGCCGATGTATTCGGCACTCAAGCGCGATGGCAAGCCGCTCTACGAATTAGCCAGGCAAGGCATCGAAGTGGAGCGGGAAGCCCGCGAAGTGACGATTCACGAATTGCAGCTTCTCGATTTCTCCGGTGATCGCTGTCGCTTGCGTGTTTCCTGCAGCAAGGGAACCTATATTAGGACGCTGGCCGAGGATATCGGCAACATTCTTGGATGTGGCGCGCACCTGACGGCCTTGCGCCGAACCGTGGTTGGCCCGTTATCAATTGCTGATGCGGTAACACTGGAACACCTGAACACGTTGACCGATGAAGATCGGGTCAGATCTTTGCTGGCGCCCGATGCGTTGCTGCAAACCCTGCCGGCCATCCATCTTGACGATGAAGAGACCCTGAAGTTTTCTCATGGGAATCCGGTTAACGCCGTTGTTGCACCGGGGAAATGCCGGGTCTATGGCGGTAATCGCCTGCTCGGCCTGGGTGAGGCCGATGCTTCAGGGAAAGTGAATCCGCGCCGTCTGGTCTGTGTCTGACAGTATTTTCCAACTGATCACACTTGCCGTAAGTCCGCTTGGCACGTTATAATCCAAGGCTCGCTTCGCCAAGCGAATCACACATTCATTCATCTGGCGTGGGCTCTATCAAACCGGGGCTGCGTCGTAATTTTTCACGAAAGAGAGTTTGACATGGCGATTACCGTTGTGCAAAAAGCACAGATCATGACCGATTTTCAGCGTGCTGCTGGCGATTCCGGTTCCTCCGAAGTCCAGGTCGCGTTGCTGACTGCACGCATCAATGACCTGACTGGTCACTTTAAAGAACACGTCAAGGACCACCACTCCCGTCGCGGCCTGCTGCGTATGGTGAGCCGTCGCCGCAAACTGCTGGATTATCTGAAGCGCACCAACGTAGATTCCTATCGTGCGCTGATTGCCCGTCTCGGCCTGCGTAAGTAAGTCTGTATGCCGAACCGCTGTGCGGTTGAGGCACAGAAGTTGGAATAAATGACAGCGGCCAGCCCTTAGTGGGTTGTGCCGCTGTTGTTGTTTTTGCAGCTTTTCGCCATGTTGGCGCGTTGTTGAAATGCGTACCGGTGTCGCGGGTACGTGCGTTGAACTATTGAGAAAGGGAATTATGTTTACTATCGCCAAAAAAACGTTCACCTATGGTGCTCATCAGGTTACGCTCGAAACCGGTGAAATTGGCCGTCAGGCCGGTGCAGTCATCATGGTGTCGGTCGATGACACCGTCGTGCTGGTCTCTGTGGTCGGCAACAAGTCTGTCAAGCCGGGTCAGGATTTTTTCCCGCTGACCGTCGATTACATTGAGAAAACCTACGCCGCAGGCCGTATTCCCGGAGGTTTCTTCAAGCGCGAAGGCCGTCCGTCGGAAAAGGAAACGCTGACCTCGCGCCTGATCGATCGTCCGCTACGTCCGCTGTTCCCCGAAGGTTTTTACAACGAAGTACAGGTTGTGGCGATGGTCGTTTCGCTCAACCCCGAAATCGATCCGGACATCCCGGCGATTATTGGTGCTTCCGCTGCCATGGCGATCTCCGGCATTCCGTTTGACGGCCCGCTCGGTGCGGCTCGCGTCGGTTATATCGACGGTCAGTACGTGCTCAACCCGACTCTGACTCAGCTCAAGAGCAGCCAGCTCAACCTCGTCGTCGCGGGTACGCAGTCAGCCGTGCTGATGGTCGAGTCGGAAGCCGACATCCTGTCCGAAGAAGTCATGCTCGGTGCCGTGGTGTACGGCCACGACCAGATGCAGGTTGTTATCAACGCCATCAGCGAACTGGTTGAAGAAGCCGGTAAGCCGGAATGGGACTGGGCGCCTGCCGCCAAGAACGAAGAGCTGGTCGCCAAGCTCAATGCACTGGTTGAAGCGGATTTGCAAGAAGCCTTCCGCATCACCAGCAAGCAGCAGCGTACTCAGCGCATCAAGGAAATATCAAACAAGGCGATTGAGGTGCTGACCGCAGGTGAAGGCGCGCCGGATGCCAATACCATTAACAACCTGTTCTTCGACGTTGAAGCCAAAATCGTGCGTAGCCGCATCCTGGCGGGCGATCCGCGCATCGATGGTCGTGATACGCGTACCGTTCGTCCGATTGCCATACGCTCCGGCGTTTTGCCGCGCACCCACGGCTCGGCGCTGTTCACCCGTGGCGAAACGCAAGCTCTGGTCGTCGCCACGCTCGGTACCGGTCGTGACGAACAGATCATTGACTCCCTGGCTGGTGAATACCGCGAGCGCTTCATGCTGCATTACAACTTCCCGCCCTACGCTACCGGTGAGTGCGGTCGCGTCGGTACGCCGAAGCGTCGCGAAATTGGTCACGGTCGTCTGGCCAAGCGCGCCATGATCGCCGTGCTGCCGAAGCCGGAAGATTTTTCCTATACCATGCGTGTCGTTTCCGAAATCACCGAGTCGAACGGTTCAAGCTCGATGGCGTCGGTTTGCGGTTCGTCGCTGGCACTTATGGATGCGGGCGTTCCGCTCAAGTCGCACGTTGCTGGTATTGCCATGGGCCTGATCAAGGACGGCAACCGTTTTGCCGTGCTGACCGACATCCTGGGCGACGAAGATCACCTCGGCGACATGGACTTCAAGGTGGCCGGTACCGATACGGGCGTTACCGCGCTGCAGATGGACATCAAGATTCACGCTGCAGATGGACATCAAGATTCAGGGCATCACCAAGGAAATCATGCAGGTCGCTCTGGCCCAGGCCAAAGAAGCCCGCTTGCACATCCTTGCCCAGATGCAGAACTCGGCGGCTGGTCCGCGTGAAGAGGTTTCGACCTACGCACCGCGCCTGTACACGATGAAGATCAATCCGGAGAAGATTCGTGATGTGATCGGTAAGGGCGGTGCAGTCATTCGTGCCATCACCGAAGAAACCGGTACGACCATCGACATCAAGGAAGACGGCACGATCACCATCGCATCGGTTAATGGTGATGCTGCGAATGCCGCCAAGGCTCGCATCGAGGCGATTACGGCCGACGTCGAAGTGGGCAAGATCTACGAAGGTACCGTACTCAAGCTGCTCGATTTCGGCGCCATCGTCAGCATTCTGCCGGGCCGTGATGGCCTGCTGCACATTTCGCAGATTGCCAATGAGCGTGTCAATGCCGTCGCTGACTACCTCAAGGAAGGTCAGAAAGTACGTGTCAAGGTACTTGAGGCCGACGAAAAAGGACGTGTGCGCCTGTCGATGAAGGCTGTGTCCGTGGAAGAGGGCGGTATGGCAGCAACGCCAGTCGCTCCGCAGTAATAAGTCGTTTTCAGGGCAACAAAAAAGGACGCTTCGGCGTCCTTTTTTTATTGTGCGCCCA
>JAIFNM010000326.1 GCA_020047725.1 Betaproteobacteria bacterium | reverse complement strand
GCACCATCTCCGGCGTAAGCCCTGCCCAAATGGGATACAGCCCGCGCAGCCAGCTGAAAAGCTCGGCATCTTGAACGGAAGGTATCGCACGTGTGAGCGACTGAGACATATGATGGTGGGTGTTGATCAGTCCGGGCGTGACCAGATGACGTCGCGCGTCGATGATTTCGTCCGCATGAAATGCTTCCGGGGGCAGGCTCGCCGCCTCTCCGACGAACTCGATCCGGTGTCCGCGAATGAAGATCGAAACGTTATGCAACTCGCGGGATGCGTCGTCTAGAGTGGCAACGGTATGGGCGTTCTTTATCAATAATGTATGCATGGGACCTCCATAATGATATGGCCAAATGGCATGAAAAATGCTTACGCATTTGATCGCAATCGAGGCCGAATCCCACTGGCTGTACCAGAGGCGAGCACCACGTCGCCGAGCATCCCGGGCTGTGCTGTTTGGGGAAACCGTTTCGATAATTTTAACCGAAGGGAAACCTGTCGTACAAAGTCATGCCGTCACTAATCGCCTACAGCAGGCGTACGATTGTGCCGGTTGTCATGGTAAGCACAGCATTCTTCAACGCTGTACCAAATATATTCAATTAATTCGAAGGGGTAGTGAAATGGCACGTCTTGGCCTTGAACGTTCAGTGGTTGATCCTACTGTGTATAAAAATACCGTCGCTCGCTTTCGTGAAGCAGGCGTTCTCCTACCTACTATTGGCCAACTCAAAGACCCCTCGACCATTCCTGCGGCCATCCGCGAAAAGCTGAAGGATGTAAACCCTGACAGCCCGCACCCGCTCAATCTGTTCCGGGTTCATTGGTTCAATGACGATCAGCGAACCGGCCTGACCGATGTGCCCGAGCATATCGAACTGCCGCCTGAACTGACTGGGGTCAAGGCACGCATCGTGCTGGCGCTGGGGAACAAGTTCCCGTTGATCAACGCACACAAAGTACTCGCGGCCTACGGTTGCCTGGTGCCAAGACTGGTTACCGGCCAGTTCGACCCGACCCATCACCGTGCGGTGTGGCCATCAACCGGTAATTACTGCCGTGGTGGGGTCGCGATCTCGCGAATTCTTGGTTGCCATGGCATTGCGGTGCTGCCGGAGAACATGAGCAAGGAGCGCTTCGACTGGCTCGACAAATGGGTCACCGATCCAGCCGATATCATCCGTACGCCAGGCTGCGAAAGCAACGTCAAGGAAATTTATGACGAATGTGCCGCTCTTGATCGCGATCCGACGAACATCATTTTTAATCAGTTCTGCGAATTCGGGAACTACCTGGTGCATCGCAACTGCACCGGCGCGGCGATGGAGAAACTGTTCCACACGCTAACCAAGGGGCGTCCGACAGCCAAACTTGCGGCCTATGTTTCCGCCTCTGGGTCTGCCGGCACACTGGCTGCAGGCGATCATCTGAAGCAAAGTCTAGGTGCACGTATTGTTGCTGTTGAAGCTGCAGAGTGCCCGACCTTGCTGAACAATGGGTTTGGCGACCACAATATTCAGGGTATCGGTGACAAGCACGTTCCCTTCATTCACAACGTCATGAATACTGATATGGTCGTTGCCATTAGCGACTTGCACACTGATAGCCTGATGGTGTTGTTCAACACCGATGAAGGTCGAAAATATCTGGTGGAACGTCGTGGAATTGATGCAACGCTGGTCAAACGTCTGGCTAACCTGGGTCTGTCATCCATATGCAACATGCTTGCTGCAATCAAGACCGCGCGTCACCTTGATCTTGGCTCTGAGGACGTTATCCTCTCCGTTGCAACCAGCGGTGCAGCCATGTATACCAGCGAAATCGAGAAGACCCTCGCACGCCATTTCAGCAAAGGTTTTGATGCCATTTCGGCTGGCGAAGTTTGGGGGCGCTCGCTGGCTGCAACCACGACCGATCATATGCTCGAGATGACGCATACTAATCGTGAGCGCGTCTTCAACCTCGGTTACTACACTTGGGTTGAACAGCAAGGGGTTTCTCTTGAGGAGTTTTCGGTACGGAAGCATCAGTCTTTCTGGGATGGGCTACAGGATTTGGTCCCCGCGTGGGATGCGATGATTACCCGGTTCAATGCGGAAACCGGTGTCGATAAAGTGCTGGGAGCATGACCACTCCGACGATCCGCTTTGTGTGCCACGGTTGCGGCGCTATCGTTGATGCGGCGCAGGCGCTGCCCTTTCGTTGCCCGCATGCCGGCGCCGCAGGTGATGACATTGATCACCTGCTGGTACCGGTCAATGGGCCCGTTGAAGAATTCTCGGCGCAAAATGACTTCGGTCCTGCGGAAAACCCTTTTCTGCGCTATCGGAGTTTGCTTTCACCATATCGTGTGGCACGCAGGGCAAACCTCTCGGATGCCGCGTGGGAAGAAATTGTCGGGCGCCTTGATGACGCGCTGATCGCGGTTGATGGTGGTGGTTTCCGGGTGACTCCGATGGCTGTTCAGCCCGCACTTGGCCAGTCCATCGGAATTGAAGGAGCGTTGTGGGTCAAGGATGAGACAGGAAACGTTTCTGGCTCGCACAAGGCTCGCCATTTGATGGGCGCCATGCTCTACCTGCGGGTGCTCAAGGCGGCTCGCCTGCCTGCCGGCGAAAGGATCGAGGCACGCCGCTTGGCCATTGCGTCCTGTGGCAATGCGGCTTTGGCCGCCGCGGTGATTGCTCGTGCCGCCAATTGGCCGCTTGATGTTTTCATTCCTCCCGATGCCAGTCCAGAAGTGGTAGCGCGCCTCAAAGATCTTGGCGCGCGGATTACGGTCTGCGAACGTGACCCTGCCGAGGCCGGAGATCCGTGCTTCCTGCGTTTTCGTGAAGCCGTCAGCGCTGGAGCAATCCCGTTTGGCGTTCAAGGGTCGGAGAACGGTTTGGCCATCGAGGGCGGCCGAACACTCGCATTCGAGATGGCTGAAGCATTCAGGTCAGCCGGGCAAGCTCCTGATGCCGTGTTCGTTCAGGTTGGTGGTGGGGCCCTGGCGAGTGCCCTCGCCCAAGGCTTTGCCATGGCGGCAAACGTCGGCATCATCACCCGCGCTCCACGACTTGTTGTCGTGCAATCGGCGGGTTGTTCACCGCTTGACCGTGCCTGGCAGCTCTTGGGAAAAACTGAGTTGAATGTGGCGGCGCATCACCGTAGTCGGTTCATGTGGCCTTGGGAATCAGTGCCTGCTAGCGTTGCTCATGGAATTCTTGATGACGAAACCTACGACTGGCTTGAGATCGTTAGATCGATGCGGCTCAGCGGGGGAAATTCGCTGGTTGTAAACGAAGAGATATTGATTCGTGCCCATGAACTGGCGTGGAGCCAGACCAGCATCCACGTTTCTGCGACAGGAACCGCCGGGCTTGCTGGCTTGCTCGTTAATCCCTTTAGAGGGCAGGCTGCAGTCATTTTCTCCGGGGTTGATCGCTAGAGGAACATTTCGTTTTCCGTTGGGTCGAACTTCTTATACATGAGCCATAAACTATGGAAAAAAAACTCGAAATCAACGGCGAAAGATTGCACCAACGCATCGCCCACCTTGCAGAAATTGGTGCAATAGAGGGGGGCGGTTGCGCTCGGCTTGCCCTTTCGGATGCAGACAAGGCCGGTCGTGACCTGGTTTGCGATTGGATGCGCCAGTTGGGGCTGGAGATCCGTGTTGACGCCATCGGAAATGTCGTCGGAACGCGAGGAGGGCGTCAATCCGGTCCTGCAATAATGACTGGTTCGCATATTGACACCGTGCGTACCGGCGGTCGCTATGATGGCAATCTCGGTGTGCTTGCCGGGCTTGAAGTCGTCGCGACACTGAACGATGCGGGCATTGAAACCGAATATCCATTATCCGTGGCTTTCTTTACCAACGAGGAAGGCGCCCGCTTTGCGCCCGACATGATGGGCAGTCTGGTATTCACCGGTGTGCTGGGGCTGGATGATGCCTTGAAAACCGTTGGTATTGATGGCTCGGTTGTTAGCGAGAACCTGGCTCGTATCGGCTATGCCGGTGACGCACCAGTCCCTGCCGTCATTCCACGCGCCTTCGTCGAACTGCACGTGGAGCAAGGTCCGGTACTCGACTACGACGGAATTGAAATTGGTGTTGTGGAGTCGGTGCAAGGTATCTCATGGACCGAGATCGAGATACACGGGACGTCGAATCATGCCGGTACCACACCGATGGCGCTGCGGCGCGACGCTGGCTGGGCAGCTGGCGCGATCATTCACTTCGTGCGTGAGCTGGCGAATGAGATCGGTGGCAACCAGGTGTCTACAGTTGGGCGCGTTGAGTTTTTTCCCAATTTGATAAACGTGGTTCCTAACCAGGCCACGCTAACCGTGGATCTACGCAATACCGACGAAACCCTGTTGCGCGGCGCAGAATCCCGTTTTGAAGCATTCCTGGAAACACTTCGCGTTGCTGAGAAAGTGCAGATTACCACGCGCCGCCTGGCGCGTTTCGAGCCGGTCATTTTTGCGCCGGAAATGACGGATCGCATCGAACGTATCGCTCAGGCTCAGGGGTTATCCACGCGTCGCATGCCTAGTGGTGCCGGGCACGATGCACAGATGCTGGCCGCCGTGTGTCCAACCGCAATGATTTTCATCCCCAGCGTTGATGGTATCAGCCACAATGTGCGTGAGTATTCTCACCCGCAGCATATTGAAGCCGGAGCTAATGTTCTGCTCTCGGTCCTTTGCGAACTCGCAGGTAGCACATAACAGTCAAGCAACAGTCAAGTCAGGAGTTTCCTCATGAAGCGCAAGTTGGTCATTGGCGCGGCCCAGTTAGGTCCGATTTTTCGCAACGACACCCGTCGTGCCGTCGTTGTCCGACTCATTGAGTTAATGCGCGAAGCCAAATCACGCGGCTGCGACCTTGTCGCCTTTCCTGAACTGGCTTTGACCACCTTTTTTCCGCGCTGGTACTTTGAGAATCAGGATGAAGTCGACACCTGGTTTGAACGCGAAATGCCCAGTTCGGAAACGCAGGCACTGTTTGACGAAGCAAAAAAACTCGCTATCGGTTTCTACCTGGGCTATGCCGAACTGGCTGTAGAAGCCGATGGCGTTCATCGTTACAACAGTTCAATCCTGGTTAACAAGAATGCCGAAATTGTCGGCAAGTACCGCAAGATTCATCTACCCGGCCATACCGAGCATGAGCCATGGCGCCGTTTTCAGCATCTGGAAAAGCGCTATTTCGAACGTGGCAACTTCGGTTTTCCGGCCTTTCGTACAACTATCGGCGGCCACAAAGGCGTTTTCGGAATGGCTTTGTGCAATGACCGGCGCTGGCCGGAAACCTATCGCGTACTCGGTCTGCAAGACGTGGAAATGACCTTCATCGGCTATAACACGCCGGTTCATTACTCGCAGGCACCCGAGCACGATCACCTCCAGGCTTTTCACAACCACCTTTCGTTGCAGGCCGGGGCTTACCAGAATGGGATGTGGATCGTTGGTGTGGCCAAAGCGGGTGACGAGGAAGGGAGTGAACTGCTCGGGCAAAGTTGCATCGTTGCGCCAACTGGCGAGATTGTCGCCATGTGTTCAACGCTTGGTGACGAATTGGCTACCGCCTCGTGTGACCTCGACCGTTGCAGCGAAATCAGGGACAATGTTTTTAACTTCGAACAGCACCGCGAGCCCGATACTTACAGTCTGATCTGTGAAACCA
>JAIFNM010000335.1 GCA_020047725.1 Betaproteobacteria bacterium | reverse complement strand
TACTTTAGCGGTCACGACACAAGCTCTTCAATCTGCCCGGCATGCATGCGGAAGCGCCGACCGCAGCGGGCGGCGATCTCTTCATCATGAGTGACCAGAATCAATGTCGTAGCACTTTCGGCATTGATCGCAAACATAAGTTCGATGATCTGGTGGCCGGTCGCGGCGTCGAGATTGCCGGTCGGTTCGTCTGCCAGTACCAGTTTTGGTTTCGGTGCAAAAGCACGGGCCAGTGCTACGCGCTGCTGTTCACCACCGGAAAGATGTTTCGGGTAATGGCGCAGACGGTGCGACAGTCCGACACGATCCAGCCAGAACTCGGCATCGACGCGTGCATTGGCCGTACCTGCCAATTCCAGCGGCAACATCACGTTCTCGATGGCACTGAGCGACGGTAGCAGTTGAAACGACTGGAAAACAAAGCCGAGCAGTCGGCCACGCAGTACCGCGCGCGCATCCTCGTCGAGATGTCCAAGTTCTTCACCGGCCAGCGTAACCGAACCGCTGCTCGGAAGATCCAGACCGGCCAGCAAACCGAGCAGAGTCGATTTTCCGGAGCCGGATGCGCCAACGATGGCGACGGTTTCGCCCGCCGCGACGACAAACGAATTCTCGTGCAGAATGGTCAACGGCTCGCCACCGTTATCAACGCGTTTGGTCAGTCTGCTGACTTCAACCACCTTTGAGGTTCTCGAACTCATGTTCCGCTTTCCATCACTACGTTACCTGCTGCTTATCGGACTGGCTTTGCTCGCGCCAGCGGCTCACGCCGCCAGAAGCATTCTGGTTTTCGGCGATTCACTCTCGGCCGGCTACGGCATCCGTCAGGACGCTGCCTGGCCGTCCCTGCTGGCCAAACGCCTGCAAGAGAAGTCGCTTGATTATAACGTTGTCAACGCCAGCATTTCGGGAGAAACCACCAGCGGTGGCCGCAGTCGGCTCAACGCGGCGCTGGCCAAACACTCTCCAAGTATCGTGATCATTGCGCTGGGCGCCAACGACGGACTGCGCGGCCTGCCAATCACGACAATGCGCGACAACCTGACGGCAATGGTCGACAGCGCGCAAAAGAGCAAGGCCAAGGTGCTGATCGTTGGCCAGCGCCTGCCGCCGAACTACGGCGCTTACGCCGTTCAGTTCCATGAAACTTTCAGCGACGTTGCCAAGGCACGCAAAGCAGCGCTCGTCGATTTCCTGCTTGATGGCGTCGCCACGCAGCCCCAGCTTTTTCAGGCTGACAACCTGCACCCGACCGCCGAGGCGCAACCCCGCTTGCTAGACAATGTCTGGCGAGGGCTGGAGCCGCTGTTAAAATAGGTGGCATGGCCCATGGCGTCGCAAGTATCAGACAAATAGAAGACTATCGTCTCTTTGACGAAGTCATCGACACCCGTTCACCCGCTGAGTTTGCCGAAGATCACATCCCGGGTTCGCTCAACTGCCCGGTGCTCGACAACGAACAACGCATCGAGGTCGGCACACTGTACAAGCAGCACTCGCCCTTTGAAGCCAAGAAAATCGGCGCCGCTTACGTCGCTGAGAATATTGCCCACCACCTGCGTACCAGCTTTCGTGACCGCCCGAAAACCTGGCGGCCGCTGATTGTTTGTTGGCGCGGGGGGCAGCGCAGCGGGGCGATGACACTGATTCTTCGCCGGGTGGGCTGGGATGCCCAGCAGCTGGAAGGCGGTTACAAGTATTACCGCAAACTGGTCGTCGATACTCTGGTCGAATTGCCGCGCCGCTTGCTCTTCAAGGTTATCTGCGGTGCGACTGGCAGCGGCAAGAGCCGCCTTCTGCAAGCACTGGCCGCTCAGGGAGAACAGGTTCTCGACCTTGAGGAATTGGCCTGCCACAAGGGGTCGGTTCTTGGCGTACTGCCGGACTCAGCGCAGCCCTCGCAGAAAATGTTCGAGACCAATCTGCTCATGGCAATGCTGGGATTTGACCCTGAGCGCCCCGTGTATGCCGAGGCTGAAAGCCGCAAGATTGGCAACATCCACTTGCCGACCGAGTTGCTCGATGCCCTGCGTGTAGGTGCATGCATCAACATCGAAGCGTCTTTCGCGGCGCGCGTCGACTTTCTGCTGCGAGATTACGACTACTTCCTGAACGCCCCTGACTGGCTCAATTCGCGCCTGGCGGTCCTGAGCAATCTGCAAAGCCGCGAAACAATCGAGCGCTGGCAGGGCTATGCGAGGAACAGCGAGTGGCGAACACTGGTCAGCGAACTGCTCGAACTGCACTATGACCCACTCTATCGCCGCTCTCAGAATCGCAACTTCAGCGGCCTCAGCACTCCGCAGACCTTTTCGACCGACGATTTGAACCCGGCAAGTGTCAACGCCCTGGCACTTCGGGTTACCGGCAACGTCTGATCAAAAACCCACCACAGAGGCGCAGAGGGAACGCAGAGAAGTACCGGGTTTTCAGCCTTTCCTGGGCCCGTCTGCGCCTCTGTGGTTGATGTAAAGCTTCTCCAGACCCCGCAAACCACATCAACACATCGGACATTTTGTGCTAGCGTACTGCCACGCAGAAATCAATCGCTTTTTCATTAGCTTAAAGGTGAATTCAGATGCTCGAACGACACTATCTCACCAGTCTATTTGAACCCAAATCGGTTGCTGTCATCGGCGCCTCAGAACGCGAAAACTCGGTTGGCTGCGTACTGTTCAAGAACATTCTCGAATCGGGTTACAAGGGTCGGCTTTATGCGATCAATCCGAAGCACGAGACCATTCAGGGCGAAACATCCTACAAATCGATTGAAGAGATCGGGGCGCGTGTTGAGTTGGCCGTCATCGCCACCAAAGCGAAGACAGTCCCTGAGATTGTCGAACAGTGCGGGCGCAGCGGCATCAAGAACATCATAATCATTACCGCCGGATTCGCCGAAGCGGGCCATTCGGGCTCAGCACTCGAGCGCAAGACAATGGAAATCGCCCGCAGCTACGGAATCCGCGTCCTCGGCCCGAATTGCCTCGGGGTTATCCGCCCTGAATTGGGGCTCAACGCCACCTTTGCCCGTGTTAACGCCGCGGTCGGCAATCTGGCGCTGGTGTCCCAGTCCGGTGCGATGTGTTCCGCCGTACTGGACTGGGCCGCAGCCAATCGCGTCGGATTCTCCAGCGTCATCTCGCTTGGCAGCACTGCCGATCTGGATTTCGGCGAAATCCTCGACTACCTCGTTTACGACAACCGTACGCACTACATCCTGCTCTATATTGAAGGCATCCGGAACGCCCGCCGTTTCATGAGTGCCCTGCGCTCCGCCGCGCGCATCAAGCCGATCATCCTGCTCAAGGCTGGACGTCATGCAGCCGGATCGGCAGCCGTCAAAGTCCATTCGGGCATGATCGCCGGATCGGATTCCGTATTTGACGCCGCCGTTCGCCGTGCTGGCGTCGCGCGCGTGAAGAATGTCGGCCAGTTGTTCTATGCCTCGAAGGCACTGGCGTCGAAGTTCCGCCCGCAGGGCAAGCGCCTGGCCATCATCACCAACGGCGGCGGGCCGGGCGCCATGGCTGCCGACCGTGCCGGCGACATGGAGCTCATCCTTGCCGAGCTTGCGCCCGACACCATCAAGGCGCTCAATGCCAAGATGCCGCCGACCTGGTCACGTAGCAATCCGATCGACATCGTCGGTGATGCGACACCAGAACGCTACCGTGAAGCGATCCTGGCCGTTGCGCAGGACGAGGGAATCGACGGAATATTGGTCATGCTCACGCCACAAGCGATGACGAACCCCCTGGCTGTCGCGGAGGAAGTCATCGAGGTCAGCAAGCAGACGACCAAGCCGATTCTCGCCTGCTGGATGGGTGAAGAACAGGTCATCGAGGGGCGCACGGCGCTCGAAAACGCAGGCATTCCGGCCTTCCGCATGCCGGAAACAGCGATTGAACTCTACTACCACATCTCGACCTATTACCGTAACCAGAAGCTGTTGCTGCAAACCCCGGAAGCGACCTCGCAGGTTACCCCGCAGGAAACAGAGGGTGCCAAGATGCTGATCGATGCGGTCCTGCAGGAGCATCGCAAGGTGCTTTCCGAGATGGAGTCGAAAGCCGTCCTGCGCGCCTTTCGCATCCCGGTGGCGCAAACCATGGTGGCGCGCACTCCCACTGAATCCCTGTTGCTGGCCGAGCAGATCGGCTTCCCCGTCGCCATGAAGGTCGATTCGCCGGACATCGTGCGCAAAAGCGATGCTGGCGGCGTGCGGCTCAATATCACCACTGCACAGGCCGTACGCAGCGCGTATCACGACATTCTCGAAACGGTTCAGAAAAAGCACCCGACCGCACGCATCAACGGCGTCTCAATCGAGCCCTACCTGGCGCGTCCAAATGGCCGCGAATTGATGATTGGTGTCGTCCGCGACCCGACCTTCGGCCCGATCATCACCTTTGGTTCCGGCGGCACCGAAGTCGAAATCTTCAGTGACCGCGCTGTCGCACTGCCACCGCTCAACCACTTCCTGGCGCAGGATCTGATTCGCTCAACACGCGCCGCCAAGTTGCTTGGCGAATTCCGAGGCATGCCACCGATTAACATGGACGCGCTCGAAAAAGTGTTGCTGAACATCTCAGAGATGATCTGCGAGTTACCCTGGTTGCAGGAGCTCGACCTCAATCCACTGATTGTCGACGAAAACGGTGCCATCGCAGCCGATGCGCGCATTGTCATCGACTACGCGGCAACCAATGGCGACCGCTATTCGCACATGTCGATCCACCCCTACCCCGCGCATCTGATCCAGGAATGGGAACAACCGGACGGCACGATCATCACCATTCGACCGATACGCCCGGAAGACGCCGACATCGAGCAGGAGTTCGTCAAGAACATGTCTGATGAGAGCAAGTACTCACGCTTCATGGACACGCTGCGCGAGCTCACGCAATCGATGCTGGTGCGTTTCACGCAGATCGACTATGACCGTGAAATGGCGCTGATCGCCACAATGGAAGGTGAAAACGGCAAGCTGGTGCAAATTGGCGTAGCCCGCTACGTCACCAATCCGGACGGAGAAACCGTCGAATTCGCCCTGGCCGTTGCCGACGACTGGCAAAAGCACGGCGTTGGCCGAAAATTGATGTCAGCGCTGATCGACTGCGCGCGTCAGAAGGGCTATCGAGCCATCGTCGGCGATGTACTGGCAATGAATTCCAAGATGTTCCGCCTGATGGCCAGCCTGGGCTTCACCATCCACCCGCACCACGAAGACCCGGCTGTCAAACGGGTGGTGTGCTCACTGCACTCGCTGTAGTCCGGCACAAAACGCGCGCGCAAAAAAACGGCCAGACATCGATCTGGCCGTTTCCAGTTATCGAACGTGATTTCAGGGCTGGTCGAAGTTCACATCATAGGGATAGGAACGCTTCGGCTCCTTCGCTTCCTTGAATGCCTTTTGTTCAGCGGGATCAATCTTCCGGTCCCACAGCAGGGCGCGGCCGACGAGCTGATCCTCGGCCCACTCCGGATGCTTGGCCATCATTTCACGCATGAATATCGTATGTTCTGATTCGTACAACGCCATTTGATGCTCTCCCGACTTTGGTGACCGCGAACGCCGCAGTGCGGCGATTATACCCTTGAGCGATCAGTGATAAGCAATCGGCCGTGCCGCGCCAACGCAGTAATCGTCGAGCAGGGAATCGATCGATTCTTCGTCACGGTCTTCGTACGGGATGTTGTCAATGGCCTCGCGCAAGCCAAGCGCTACGGAACCATGCACGAAAAGGCTGCGGCTACCCTGCTTATCGACCAGTTCAAAGCCCTGCTGAACCGGGTAGGCCACAATGGCATAGTTCTCGCTGTTATAGACAACATTCATGGCAACTCCTTTCTATGTTGTTTCGCAAGCGCACGGAGACTCGGCGTCTTTGGCTCTGCAAAACGAAGCAACTCTGGTTAAGGAGGAAGATGCGTCCGTTTTGTTCTATTTCAAGACAGCAGAGAACACTGTCTGAAACTAGGACTCGCGAGGATCAGACAAAGTTCAACCCGGGTTCAGGCGCTGACCATGTCCGCTTCAAAGCCGGACGAGTTCGCCCGGCCTGATTTCTTTCTCACCTGTTTCGACATCCAGCCAGACCGATAAGGCCGAAGGGTTTTGAGCCAACGCTCCGTCGGCCGACAGCCTCAGATGTTGCATTGCCTGGATGTAATCGTGAATCTGGATGTTGCTCGCGTACCAGACATCGCTCCGCTGGCCGACCTTTTCGGCAAACGCCTCGATCAGTGCCCAGTTGTCGTCCACATCGAACTCATAGCTGTGACCCCAGACATAGAACAGTTCCAAAGTTTCGCGGGTATTGGCCAGGAATAGCCCGGCCTTCTCCATCAACTGCGGATCATTGTGATGGCACGTCGGTTGCCATTCCATGAACTGCTCCGGCAAGCGGAAAGTGCCGTGTCCATTCACTGTCCTGGCATAAGCGATGCCGCACATCTGCAGAATTTCGATCACTCGGCGATCATAGGTGCCATAGGGATACGCCATCCCGGTCACCGGATAGCCAAACCAGCTTTCCAGATTCTTGCGGTCTTCCATGATCTCCCGGATAACCGACTCGCGCGGGAGATCCTGCAGGAACGGATGCGTCAGGCCGTGCACGGCAACCTCATGCCCGGCATACAGAACGGGAAGCTCATGCCGGTTCATGCGGCGAATTGTGGTCTTGCCATTCACCCAGTAATTGCTTTCGTCCTGAATGCCGGAATTCAGGTTGAACGTGGCTTTCAAGCCATACCGGTCCAGGACTTCCACCAGACGCCTGTCCTGCTCGACACCATCGTCGTAACTCAGGGTCAAGGCCTTCCGGATTCCGCCCGGGAAGAGAAATTTCACATCGCTCACGGTGCTACCTCTCTGCGTTCAACGCCATTTTTGGCACGCCGTGGAGACCCGCATGAATATTGGCTGCCACGGCATATCACTCCAAGATGCCCGTCTTTATTGCCTTCCAGGCCGATGTAAAAAGCCAAGCTTGATCACGCCTTGTCGAAACGCATCATACCGCCCTGACAGGCCACACGAATCGTATCACCAGCCGCGAAGCGACCTTCCAGAATCGACTTGGCGAGCGGATTCTCGAGCTGCGACTGGATAGCACGCTTCAGTGGACGCGCACCAAATACTGGGTCGAACCCGGCGGCGGCCACTTCGGAAAGCGCGCTATCGTCGATCTCGATCTTCATTTCGAGCTGTGCCAGCCGTTTTTCCAGGTAGCCGAGCTGAATCTTCGCTATCGACTTGATGTGCTTCTCGTCGAGCGCATGGAAGACAACTACCTCGTCGATGCGGTTGATGAATTCCGGACGGAAATAGGATTTCACTTCACCCATCACCGCCAGCTTGATCACTTGATAGTCATCGCCAGTCATTTGCTGGATCATCTGCGAGCCGAGGTTCGAGGTCATGACGATCACGGTGTTCTTGAAATCGACCGTACGTCCCTGGCCGTCGGTCATGCGGCCGTCGTCGAGGACTTGCAAGAGCACGTTGAATACATCCGGATGCGCTTTCTCGATTTCGTCGAGCAGGATCACGCTGTACGGTTTGCGGCGCACGGCTTCAGTCAGATGACCGCCCTCCTCGTAGCCGACGTAGCCCGGAGGTGCGCCGATAAGGCGCGAAACGGAATGCTTCTCCATGAACTCGCTCATGTCGATGCGGATCATGTGATCCTCCGAATCGAACAGAAAGCCAGCCAGCGCCTTGCAAAGTTCAGTCTTGCCAACGCCCGTCGGACCGAGGAAAAGGAAGGAACCGTAGGGCCGGTTCGGATCAGCCAGCCCGGCACGCGAGCGACGAATGGCGTCGGAAACAAGGCGCACCGCCTCGTCCTGACCGACCACCCGCTGGTGCAGCCGATCTTCCATTTTCAGCAACTTCTCACGCTCGCCCTGCATCATCTTGGAAACGGGAATTCCGGTCGCGCGCGACACGACTTCGGCGATTTCCTCGATGCCGACTTGCGTGCGCAGAAGTTTGTTTTTCTGCTCACCTTCGCTGGCCTTTTCCGCAACTTTCAGTTGCGCCTCAAGCTGCGGCAGTTTGCCATATTGCAACTCGGCCACCTTATCGAGCTTGCCTTCACGTTGCAGGCGGACGATGTCGGCCTTGAGTTTGTCGATTTCTTCCTTGATGTGCGCACTACCTTGCACCTGGGCTTTTTCCGCTTTCCACACCTCCTCGAGGTCGTTGTACTCGCGTTCCAGCCGATACAGTTCATCCTCGATCAACTGCATGCGTTTCTTTGACGCCTCATCTTTCTCCTTGCGCACCGCCTCGCGCTCGATCTTGAGCTGGATCATGCGGCGATCCAGTTTATCCATGACTTCAGGGCGCGAGTCGATTTCCATCCGGATACGCGCCGCCGCTTCGTCGATCAGATCAATCGCCTTATCTGGTAGAAAACGGTCGGTGATGTAGCGATGGCTCAACTCGGCCGCAGCAACAATCGCCGGGTCGGTAATCGCCACACCGTGGTGCAGTTCATACCGGTCGCGCAGGCCGTCGTGCTTTCCACGCTCGGCTCATCAACGAGCACTTTCTGGAAACGGCGCTCCAGCGCAGCGTCCTTCTCGACGTACTTGCGATACTCGTCGAGCGTCGTCGCACCGACGCAATGCAACTCACCACGCGCCAGCGCCGGCTTGAGCATATTCCCCGCATCCATCGCACCTTCGGCTTTGCCGGCACCAACCATGGTGTGCAGTTCGTCGATAAAAACGATGATGCGCCCTTCGTCCAGCGCGATCTCCTTGAGCACGGCTTTCAGGCGCTCTTCAAACTCGCCGCGGTACTTGGCACCGGCAATCAGAGCCGCCATATCGAGGCTCAGCACCTTCTTGCCCTTGAGCGTTTCCGGCACTTCATTGTTGATGATGCGCTGCGCCAGGCCTTCAACGATGGCCGTCTTGCCGACACCCGGCTCGCCGATCAGTACCGGGTTGTTCTTGGTACGCCGCTGCAAAATCTGGATGGTGCGACGAATTTCGTCGTCACGGCCGATCACCGGGTCGAGCTTGCCTTGGCGGGCACGTTCGGTGAGATCAATACAATACTTTTTCAGTGATTCGCGCTGTCCTTCGGCTTCCTGATTATCGACGCTCTCTCCGCCACGAACCGAAGCAACCGCCAGTTCGAGTGCCTTGCGCGAAAGGCCGTGCTGTTTGGCAAGGCGGCCGGTTTCACCCTTGTCGTCACAAACGGCAAGCAGAAACATCTCGCTGGCGATGAACTGGTCTCCTCGCTTCTGCGCCTCCTTGTCGGTGAGGTTAAGCAGGTTGGTCAGATCACGGCCGATCTGCACTTCACCACCATGACCTTCGACTCTTGGCAGTCGATCAACGGCCTGTTCGAGCGCCGCCTTGAGCGCCTGCACATTAGCTCCGGCTTGCGCCAGCAGCGATGACGTCCCGCCATCGTCCTGCTGCAGAAGAGCAAGCAGCAGGTGTTGTGGCTCGATCATCTGGTTGTCGTGACCAATCGCCAAGCTCTGCGCATCGGACAAAGCCTGCTTTTATCAAGGCGCATGTTCGCTCCCCTGCAATTATCTGGATGCCATCCAGATTGGGGACGTTCATGGGAATTCAAGAGCAGTTTGCTCATTTCCGATGACCGTCGCTTAGAATCAATACGCGCCTGAAAAATGCTCTATGGACCAGATCTGGATTTAGCTGCAATTATTTTGGATTACGCTGCAACTATGACCTAACATTGATATAACTAAAGTAATATCGAAACGCAGTAACAGGCACTTGGGATTTCGTCACGAAAGGGGAGTGTCATGGGTAGGAGTCAAGGGATGTCGCTGCGCACCAAACTTCGCGGACTCACTATCGCCACAATAATGGGCTTGTGTGTTCTGTTCGCCGTACTGCTGACCAACGAAAGAAGTCAGCTGCTTTCTGACCGCCAGGAAAAGGTGCGTAACCTGGTTGAAGTGGCCCATGCGACGGTTTCCCTCTACGAGAAACAGTCCAGCGAGGGCAAGCTAGGCGTTGATGAGGCGAAAAAACTCGCCATCGAGGCTGTTCGTAACATGCGCTACGACAAATCCGAGTATTTCTGGATCAATGATTTCAATGCTGTCATTGTCATGCACCCGATCAAACCGGAGCTGGATGGCAAGGATCTCTCGCAATTCAAGGACAAGAACGGCAAGCTCATTTTTACCGAATTCGCCACTGTGGCAAAAACCAAGGGCGCAGGCTTTGTCGATTATGTCTGGCCGAAACCAGGCTTCAAGGACGAAGTGCCGAAAATTTCTTACGTAAAAGGTTCAGAAGCCTGGGGCTGGGTCATCGGTAGCGGCATCTACACCGACGACGTCGACGCGCTGTTCCGTCAGAATGCACTGATATTTCTTGGCTGGGGCCTGTTGATTGGTGGTTTTATCGCTATCTCGCTGGCATTGGTTGGGCGTAACGTCATCAAGACAATCGGCGGTGATCCGCAAAACGCCTTGCAAGTCACGCAGCGCATCAGTGCTGGCGATCTGACTTCCGATGTTCTCTGCGCCTCCGGTGACACGAACAGCGTCCTGGCCGGCATGAAGATGATGCAGCAGACACTGCGCGAGATGATCGAAGAGATCGGACAAGGCGCCGAGCAACTCTCCACGGCGTCAAATCAACTGCTGAAGGCCTCCGAGGAAGTCGCCAGCCGTTCACGGCAGCAAAGCGAATCGGCTTCGTCAATGGCCGCGGCCGTCGAGGAGATGACGGTGAGTATTGACCAAGTGGCGGTAAATGCCCGCGAGGCGCACAACATCTCGGTACAGGCCGGCGACTTGTCGGGCAAGGGCTCCCTCGTCATCCAGAACGCCGCAACCGAAATGAACAAGATCTCGGAGGCAGTCCAGTCCTCATCGGACATCATCGAAGACCTTGGCCGGCAGTCTGACCAGATTACGTCAATCGTCAAGACCATTCGCGAGATAGCCGACCAGACCAATCTGCTCGCGCTCAACGCGGCGATTGAAGCGGCACGCGCCGGTGAGCAAGGCCGCGGCTTCGCGGTTGTCGCTGACGAAGTGCGCAAGCTGGCCGAACGCACCAGCCTGTCGACCACTGAAATCGCCAGCATGGTCGAACGAATCCAGAAAGGAACACGCAACGCGGTAAGCAGCATGGAAACCGGCGTAATACAAGCCGGAAAGGGCGTCGAACTTGCCGGTCAAGCGGGTGCCTCGATCACCGAGATTCGTGATGGGGCGCTGCGTGTCATGCATGTGGTCAACAACATCTCGGACTCGATCCGGGAACAAGGTGCCGCTTCAACCGACATCGCCAAGAGTATTGAACACATCGCCCAGATGTCCGAAGAAAGCGCCAGTGCTGTTCAAAACACGGCGGATGCGGCGCGCCACCTCCAGCAACTTTCCTCAAATCTGCACAACTCGGTCAGCCGTTTCAAATTGCACTGATCGGTATGGGCGAAAGTCAATTGTGGGGACTTGCTATCGCTCGTTCCTGATACCAGGAAATGAACCCTTCCAGTGGTAAAGCCTGAGAATACAGAAAGCCCTGAAGCCACTCGCACCCCATGTCGGTGAGAAGGCTCGCGGTTTCGCGGGTTTCGACACCTTCGGCAACAACCTGCAAACCGAGACGATGCGAGAGGCGAATGATTGACTCGGTAATTTCCTGATCGCGCTTCGAGTCAACGATGGCGTAGATGAAACTTTGATCCACCTTGACTTCCTGGACCGGCAAGTTCTTCAGGTTGCTCATGCCGGAAAACCCGGTACCGAAGTCGTCGATCGAAATGCTGGTGCCGAGTTCCCGCAGACGTTGCAGGACTTCGATGACGCTCCCTGTTTCTTGAACCATGCTGGTTTCGGTGATTTCGAGCCGGATCGCCGTCGCTGAAACATTCCAGGTATCAAGAGCCTGCGCCAGCAAATCGGGCACTTCCGGATCGAGCAGGTCGTTGGCGGAAAGGTTGACCGATAACCGGACATCAACACCGGATAGCGCCAGCTTGTGGCTGATTTGCCCGGCCGTGATAAAAAGCCAGCGATTGAAGCGGTGGCGATAGCCAAGCCTTTCAATTGCTGCAAGCAATTCTGGAGGGGAAACCCATTCCCCATTGTCCCGGCACCAGCGCAACAAGGCTTCGGCACCAACGCAGCGGCCAGTCTTTGCTTCGATCTGCGGTTGCAGGTATAGCTGCAAACCCCGTTCACCGGAAAACGCAGACCTCAACTCCTGGTCAAACTTTTTCAGACGATCATCAAGTTCTTCCATGCCTGGATCGTAAAGAGCGCTATCAAGCCCGCTCATCTCAGCATGCAGACTGGCAATTCGTGCTGACTGCACGAGGTGCAGGGCATCCTCACCATCGTCGGGATGCAGAGCGGCCCCACACGAGATTGGCAAACGCAGCGAAATGCCGTCCACATTAAGCCCCGGCTCATCGAAAAGATTGTGCAGTCTGAGCATTGCCATGGTCAGTGTGGCGCTGCTGCGCAGTCCGGGGAGGACAATCAGCCATTCCAGGCTGCTGATACTGAACAGACGGTCATTCTCGCGCAGCTTTTCGCGCAGGCGATGCGTAATTTCGTGGCGCAGGCGAAGGGCCGATTCCGGCGAAAGGCGGTAGTAGGCCGTATCGGGATGAACAATGAAGGCGATGACACCTAAACCGTGCTCATTTGCGCGATGGGCCAGCAAAGGAATTTCGGACAGCGCCACCGACAAGCCAGGGAGCAGCGCGTGTGACAGCAAATTTGAAACCTGGTCAGAATTCATTGATGGGCACGTCTTGCGAACAACACCTGACTCACCCTGCCACTGAAGAAAATGGAACGACGGGAAGAAATCGAGTTACAAGAAACCATGTCCGTCAGTCGAGGAAGAATTCGGTTGGATCAATACCATAGGCGTTCGACGGCAATGCGCTCTTGATTCGATAGGGTTCGCCCATCGGAGTCGAAGGTTCGAGAATCAAATCCAGGTTGCGCGGACGACGTTTAAGGCTTTTATCTTCTGCGAGCAATACCAGCAAGCGCGGTTTCATTCGCCGGACCTGGTTCTGCTGAATGACCACGGCCACCTCACCCGTGTTGAGTTCGACCAGAGTACCAATCGGATACAAGCCGACACACTGAACGAACTGATCGACAATCGCTTCGCGAAACTTGACACCGCGCATCCTGGAAAGCATCTCAAGCGCTTTCTGGCTCGACACGGCGTCGCTGAATACCCGGTGACGCGTCATCGCACAGTAGGTATCGATCAGCCCGGCAAGTTCGGCATGCAGGGTAAGGTGCTCGCCGCCCAGACTGCGCGGGTAGCCACTACCGTCAAAACGCTCATGATGCGCTGCAATAATGCTCAACACACTGGCCGAAAAGGCATGCTGGCCGACCAGCAACTCAAGAGAACTGGCGACATGCGACTGGACCTCCAGATACTCTTCATCGGATAACGCCGACGCTTTGCCAAGAATTTCGGGATCGATTTTCATCTTCCCGATATCCTGCATCAGACCGGCCTGACCAAGTTCCTCAATCGCCGCGCGTCCAAGCCCGAGAAAACGGCCAAAGACCATCAGGTGCACGGAAACATCCACCGCGTGGTCGTAGGAATATTGATCAGTAACTTTCAGCTTCGTCAGCCAGAGCATGGCATCCGGGTTTCGTTCAACCCCGGCTGCCATTTCGTCAACCAGTCCGCACACCCGCGCCAGATCGATATTTCCTTCGGAATCAGTTCCTTGCCGGATGGATTCGAGCGTTCGATGGACATCGTCAATAATCGGCGCGGAGTAAAGCAGTTCCGCCTCAAGCCGGCTTTCATGGGCAGGCGGCCGCGGCCTCGGAGAAGACGACGGCGCACGTTGCTCACGCAAGCGGCGTGCAACGGACAAAAATTCGCCATCGGCAGATGCAGACGTACCATCGACAACAATGCTGATTTCCGTGGCCCGTGGCCGGCGAATTTCGCGCTCACGCACGACCGCTGCATATTGGTCTCCAATTGAACAACGCCGGTCGACATAGACGATATTGCACAACTGCTGCAACAGGGCGATCTGCTCTTCTTCCTCGATCAGAAAACCCTGAAGAAGAAAAGGTGTACCCAGCCACGGCCGGTCAAGGTCAGTGACGTAAATACCCAGTTTGAGGTATTCAACTTCAATCGCCTCAAAAGCAGAACTTTCATTACCCAACATAACCGGATGTCTCGAACACTAATGCTGGTACTTTAAAATATTCATTCTAGTGCCCCCCGTCTGGTTTGCAGACTTTTTGTTCGCCCTGACAGGACACTGAAAACACCGCCGCAAAACCGCCACCCGGGGTGCGAAAATTGGTCGTCTGTCCTTGGTAAAGGCGCGCCGAAACAAGTTGCACCTTGCCCTGATAAACGTAATTGCGCAGGTCGAGTTTGAGATCCTGTTCAACACCATCGACCAGCAAACGCCGTTCCGATGGCGTTACCAGTGCCTGGGCGATATAGCCACCGCGCGATATTTCTGCAAAAACTCGCGTGGTGAGCTTGTCACCGCGATAGGTAGCCTTGCTGCCATAACCGGCCGCAGGCTTGAAAAACAACTGTTTGCGGCTTGACCAGAAAGCCTCTGCGTTCTCTGTCAGCACTTCTTCAGTACGCGGGATACCCGTCATCAGCAAGCGTTTGTCCGCTTCGCTGACACCAACCTCGGTCAACCATGCCTCGTCGGTTAACGCAACCAGATTGCGCTTGTCCGCGTAGAGCGCGTGTGCCTGCGGGTGAGGCGTGAGCACCACCGCGTCGGCCAGATAGGCAGCGCGTAAAGCCTCGTTCTGCGGGTGCGCCAGAGAAAAATCCGTAAGCCGGTTGTAGACCAGATCGACGATCTGCCCACCACAAAGCAGACTCTCCCCGTCGAACGAAAGTTCACCGGGGTCAGCCACCACAGCCAAAATTCCGTTGGCCTCAAATAGTTGTCGGAACAATTCGAATTCGGTGGCCAGGAATTGGCCTGCCGGTGCCTCATCGACGATGGCAATCCGGCCCAAAGACCTGTCGCCTCGTGCCAGCCGCCACTCTTCACGGAACATGGCGACAAAGTCCGACTCAGCCATCACCTGCGCCGCCGATGTTGAGGTCAATGGAGCACAACATGCGCGCTGGGCGCGCAGCAACTTGGCGTTGAGCAATGCCCCCCCCGCATTGGTATTGATTTCAATCAGGCGCGGCCCCTCAGCACCAAGATGGAAATCATAGCCAAGAAAGACACCGGCGGCGCGTGGCGAATGCCTTGCGATCTCCGGCGCATGGGAAAAGACTCTGTCACGCCACGGAGCAAGCGCAATCACTCGCTCAATTGCAGCAATCAGGTCCGCCATGAATTGCAGATGCGCTTCAGCGACAAAAACGGTGGTATCGGAAAAAAGGTGCGGACGGGTCGCCAGCAGTGCCGTATGCGAAATCCCGCCCTCGCCTTCCAGCGCATGACGCAAGCGCTCGTGATCCACCGAACTGCAAACACAGCCGCGATTGAGGAAAGCCGCCGCATCACGACAATCGTTTGGCAGGACAAGGCCTGAGAATGAGGATGACGGAGAGTTCATTTTTCCTGGAAAAACACCAGTACGTCATTAAGTTCGCGCGTCCGCTTCATCGGTGGCAGGCTGCGCCAGATGCGCTTTCCATAAGGCTTGGAGATCAGTCGCGGGTCGCAAATCATCAGAACGCCGCGATCGGTCTCATCGCGAATCAGGCGTCCAGCGCCCTGCTTGACGTTGATTACGGCACGCGGCAATTGATAGTCCATAAAAGCGTTCCGCCCCTCGTTCTTCATGCGCTCGATACGCGCAGAGAGTACCGGATCATCAGGCGGGGCGAAAGGCAATTTATCGATGACGACGAGCGACAAGGCCTCGCCGCGCACATCGACGCCTTCCCAGAAGCTCTGGCTGCCGACCAGAATGGCGTTGCCGAGACGACGGAAACGTTCCAGCAACTCGTTCTTGCTGCCTTCGCCCTGGATCAGCAGCGGGAAATCCAGTCCGGCGTCCTCAAGCTGTTCGGTCAGCAATTCATGCGTTCGGCGCATGGCACGCAAGGAGGTGCACAGAAAAAACGCCCGCCCGCCACTGGCTTTCAAAACCGGAAACGCGGCCTTGACCACGGCCTCGGTGTAGGCGTAATTGTTTGGATCCGGTAGATTCGAGGGCGCGTAAAGCAGGGCCTGGCGCTCATAGTCGAAGGGACTGTCCCAGAACGCCGATTCAGCCTGTTCGAGTCCCATCTCGCCGCAGTAGTGCCCGAAATCGCGCTGCACGGCCAGCGTCGCTGAGGTGAAGATCCAGGCGCGCGGATGACCGCTCATCTGCTTCTGCATGATTTTGGCAATCACCAGCGGCGTGGCATTGAGTTGTAGCGACAGCGTATAGGTTTCGCCCCAGCGCACGTAATCGGCGTCGGCGCCTTTTTGCCAGTGGCGTAGCTGGGCAAGCAGCTCGCCAGCACGGCGCCAGCAGTTTTCCAGGCCTTCCGAGCGCTGCGCCTGCGTTTCGAGCAAGGCAGTAAACGTATCAAGCTCGCGGATCAGGCCAACCACACCGTTATCGAAACCCATGCGCTCCTGGAGCTGCGCCAGCGAGAAACGCGCGGCTTCAACTGGCAAGGTCAGGCGCAAATCCTTGGCCGCTTTCTCCACGACACCGCAGAGTTTTGGCAGATCAAGACAATCGCGCGCCGAGGCAAGGCCTTCCGTATTTGCATCGCGCGCCAGATCGACAACTTGCGCTGTCGACACGTTATCGCCAAAGAACAGGCTGGCGGTTTCCGGCAACTGGTGCGCCTCGTCGAAGATGACGGTATTGCAGGCGGGCAACAATTCGGCCGTGCCTTCGTCACGCAACATCACGTCAGCAAAGAACAGGTGGTGATTGACCACTACCAGATCGGCCGCCAGCGCCTCTCGACGCGCTGCCAGAACAAAACATTCCTTGTTGCTCGGGCAATCCTGGCCGAGGCAATTCTCGCGTGTCGAGGTAACCATTCCCCACACCGTCGAGCTTTCCGGCACATCGCCGCAGTCGGCCTTGTCACCCGTCTTTGTTTTTTTGGCAAAACGAGCAATTCGCGACGCATGGCTTGCATCCTCGCGCGTGATGAAACGTCCATCAGCCAGCGAGCGCTCCAGATGGTAGTGGCAAACGTAGTTGGCACGCCCCTTGAGCAGCGCCACCTTGACTGGCGATCCCAGCGCCTTGCATACCGTCGGAATGTCGCGCGAAAAAAGCTGATCCTGAAGATTTTTGGTCCCGGTCGAAACGATTACCTTGCCACCGGAAAGCAGCGCTGGGACGAGATAGGCGTAGGTTTTACCAGTGCCTGTACCGGCCTCGGCAACGAGCACGCTATTGGCAGCCATCGCCGCGGCGATGCGCTCGGCCATTTCGAGCTGTTGCGCGCGCAGGCGATAGCCGGGAATGCTGGAAGCCAGCAAACCTTCAGGCGAGAAAACATCAGAAAGGGAAATAGTCATGCGAGGATTGCCGGTACCAGAGCGGAATGCTAACAGAAGAACTTGCTCAGCCCGTGGCAGTGCAAGGCATTGGCAGTTGAACCACGCTCAATGCGAAAAGGAAGCTGTACTTTATTGAAAGAAGGGCGACCCGCAGGCCGCCCTGGAAAACTTATTGTGCATCAGGCTCGCGCGGCAGTACCAGATTGAGCAACACGGCGAGCACGCCACACAGGCTGATGCCCTGCAGCGAGAAGCTGCCGATGGTCACGCCAAGGCCGCCGATACCGGTGACCAGCGTTACCGAGACAATGCACAGGTTGCGAGCACTTGAAAGGTCGACTTTGCCGTCCATAATGGTTTTGAGACCGATACCGGCAATGGAACCGAAGAGCAGCATCATGATGCCGCCCATGACAGGCATAGGAATGGTCTGCAGGAAGGCACCGAACTTGCCAACGAAGGCCATCAGGATGGCGAAACACGCCGCATAAGTCATTACCACCGGGTTGTAGTTTTTGGTCAGCATCACCGCACCGGTGACTTCGCCGTATGTGGTGACAGGAGGACCGCCGAACAGGCCGGCGATATTGACCGCCAGGCCGTCGCCAAGCAGCGTGCGATGCAAACCGGGCGACTCGGTGAAATCCTTACCCGTGACCGAACCGATGGCGAGGATGCCGCCAACGTGCTCGACGATCGGCGCAATGGCCACCGGGATCATGAACAGGATGGCCGCTAGATTGAATTCAGGCTTGCCGAAATTTGGTACGGCAATCCACGCCGCCTCGGTCACCTTGGAGAAATCGACAACACCCATGAAGATCGAAACGACGTAACCGACCGCCACCCCGACCAGAATCGGCACCAGCTTGAGCAGCTTCTTCGCACGGATCGCCGTCAGCATCGTCGCCAGCAGTGAAATGGTCGCAATCGACAGCGCCATGCCGTAAGGCACAACCTGCTGATCGCCCGCCTTGCCAGTCGCCATGCTCACCGCTACCTGCGCCAGACCAAGACCGATCACCATCACCACCGGACCAATGACGACCGGCGGCAGCAGACGGTGAATGAAACCAACGCCGCGCCATTTAACCAGGCCAGCGGCGACGTAATAGAAGAAGCTCGCCGAGGCCAGTGCGCCGAGCGTAGCGGGCATGCCCCAGGTTTGCACCGAGTAAATCACCGGGCCAATGAAGGCAAAGCTGGAGCCCAGATAAATTGGCACCTGACGCTTCGTACACACCTGGAATACCAGCGTTCCGATACCTGCGCCAAGCAATGCCAGACTGGGATTGAGACCCGTCAGCAGCGGCACCAGGACGGTCGCGCCAAAGGCGACAAAAAGAATCTGGGCACCCGATAGTGCAGTGCGCCAGACCGGTTCATTCACTGTAGTCATACTTCTCCCTTTTTATTTCGTTCCAAAAATCTTGTCGCCCGCGTCGCCCAGGCCGGGGATGATGTAACCGATCTCGTTGAGGTGACTATCAATTGCTGCCGTGTAGATGTCGACATCCGGATGAGCGGCCTCCACTGCCTTGATACCTTCCGGCGCAGCAACCAGTACCAACGCGCGAACCTGCGTGCAGCCATTGCGCTTGAGCATGTCAATGGTTGCTATCAGCGAACCGCCAGTAGCCAGCATCGGATCGATAATCAGAGCCATGCGCTCGTCGAGTTGGCCGACAAAGCGCTCAAAATAGGGTTCGGGCATCAGTGTCTCGTGGTTGCGCGCAATGCCGACGACGCTTACCTTGGCGCTCGGAATCAGGTCCAGCACGCCGTCGAGCATGCCCAGACCAGCGCGCAGGATAGGCACAACCGAAATCTTTTTGCCCTTGATCTGGTCGATTTCAACCGGACCGGCCCATCCCTGAATAACGCAGCGCTCCATCTCGAAATCGCTGCAGGCCTCGTAGGTCAATAACCGCGCCAGTTCGGCGGTCAATTCCCGGAACTTCTTGGTGCTGATGTCGACCTCGCGGAGAAGGCCGATTTTATGCTTGACGAGCGGGTGGCAAACTTCGATAACCGACATGGCATTCTCCGAATGTTGGGGGGAAACGGCAAACCCGCCAAGGTTAACTGATTCGAGCAGAAAGCGCATCTCCTAAAAGCATCCGGGCAACCGGAAAGCCGCCTTATCTCGGGTATTTCCATACTTTTGCGGCCGGACGAATGAGTTCTGGCTTTTGTTACATTGTTCGCAAACCACCACCTTCAAGACCCGCATGAACAGGTGCTTCCACGGCATCGTATTTGCAGAAGCGCGTATTTACTTGATTGCAGACAGGCGCCATGAACAGCCGGTGGTGCCGTGACGCTGACCGGACCTTCGCCCAACTGCACCTCATCGTATTATTGCTGTCCAACTTGACCTGTTCACGATTTCTTACAACAATCGGATCCACATTACCGAGGTTCCTTGCCATGAACGACACGATCATCAGTGATTTCGACCTGCCGGCTACCGGCGACAAGCGCTTCAGGCTGTCGCATTACCGGAACAAAATTGTCATCATTTACTTCTACCCTAAGGACAGCACACCCGGCTGTACTACGGAAGCACAGCAGTTTCGCGATCTCTACCCCGATTTTGTCGAGGCCGGATGCACGGTTGTCGGCGTTTCGCGGGACAGTATCCGCTCGCACGAAAACTTCAAGACCAAACAGGACTTGCCTTTTGATCTGCTTTCCGATGTCGACGAAAAGCTGTGCGCACAGTTCTCTGTCATCAAGGAGAAAAAACTGTACGGCAAGCTGGTACGCGGCATCGAGCGCAGCACTTTCGTTATTGATGGTCAGGGTGCCTTGAAACACGAGTGGCGTGGCGTCAAGGCACCGGGACACGCTCAGGCTGTACTTGATTTCGTTAAATCACTTTAATCGCGGAGATACTGCTTTCATGACTCACAAGACGGCAACACGTACAAAAGCAAAAAAGACGGTCAGCCCACTGACCAAGCTGTTCATTCTCGACACCAATGTGCTGCTGCATGACCCAACGAGTGTCTACCGTTTTGAGGAACACGACGTCTTCCTGCCGATCATGACGCTTGAAGAGCTCGACAACAATAAAAAAGGTCTGTCAGAAGTCTCGCGTAACGCTCGCCAGGTAACACGAATCCTCGACGAGATCGTCAGCAGTCACGCCGACGGCATCGAAAATGGAATCGCACTCGTTGAGCCGTCGCGTAAACTGGCCAACGGGCGTCTCTTCCTGCAAACGGAGGCCATATCCAACGATCTGCCGACCGGCTTGCCCACAGCCAAGGCCGACAACCAGATCCTGGCCGTCGTCATCCACCTGCAACGCCTGAACCCGGAGCGGGCCGTCATCCTGGTGTCGAAAGACATCAACATGCGCATCAAGGCGCGTGCCCTCGGGCTCGAGGCGCAGGACTATTTCAACGACAAGGTGCTGGAAGACACTGATCTGCTGTACTCGGGCATCCTTGAATTGCCTGCCAATTTCTGGGACAAGCACGGCCACGGAATGGAATCGTGGAAACGCGAAAGCCGTACGCTCTATCGCGTCAAGGGACCGCTGTGCCCAAAACTGCTGGTCAACGAATTCCTCTATCAAGAAGGGGAGCAACCGCTCTACGCCATCGTCCGTGAAGTGTCTGGCAAGACGGCTCAGTTCGAGACATTGACCGACTATACACACCCGAAAAACAGTGTCTGGGGCATTACCGCACGCAATCGAGAGCAGAATTTCGCACTCAATCTGTTGATGGACCCGGAGGTCGATTTCGTCAGTCTGCTCGGTCAGGCCGGTACCGGAAAAACCCTGCTGACGCTCGCTGCCGCGCTGACTCAGGTCATGGAAGTCAAGCTCTACTCCGAAATCATCATGACCCGGGTGACGGTGCCGGTGGGGGAAGACATCGGCTTCCTGCCGGGCACGGAGGAAGAAAAGATGGGCCCGTGGATGGGTGCTCTCGAAGACAACCTTGAGGTGCTCAACAAGACCGATGACACGGCCGGAGAATGGGGACGTGCAGCAACGCACGATCTGATTCGTAACCGGATCAAGATCAAGTCGCTCAACTTCATGCGTGGACGTACCTTCCTGAACAAATTCCTGATCATCGACGAAGCGCAGAATCTGACACCAAAGCAGATGAAGACCCTGATCACCCGCGCAGGCCCCGGCACCAAGGTCGTCTGCATGGGCAACATTGCGCAGATCGACACACCTTACCTGACCGAAGGCAGTTCCGGCCTGACCTATGTGGTTGATCGTTTCAAGGGCTGGGAACACTCCGGCCATGTCACCCTGCAGCGCGGCGAACGCTCCCGTCTCGCCGACTACGCCGCCGAAGTGCTATAATTTTCTTCACCTCATCGAGCCGTGTCCTGTGACACGGCTCGGTCGTTTTTGCCAACCGATCCTTAGCATCCGCTCTGTACTGACTGGATCGAACGCATACCGGAGAGTCGATTGAAACGACGAGACTTCCTCGCTGCCACTGCAATTCTGTCGCTGTTTGCCACCTCGCCAGCAAACGCCGCCAAAAAAACCACAACAAAGACGACAGTGAAAAAGCCTGCCCCCAAATCGTCGGCCAGGCGAACGGCATCGACAAAGAACGTCGGGAAAAAGCCGACGGTAAGAGAAGTTGTTCCAGCTAGCCAGGTCGAGCCTCAAGCCGAAACTCGCAACGTCATCAGCCTGCCGGATGAGCCTCTGGCGAAATGGCGAACCTATGATATCCGTTCAACCATCAACCTCAATCGCGTCAGCGGCAAGGCGCGTCTATGGCTTCCGCTGGCGCAGTACAAGGACACGTTCTGGGAGCGGTCGCTTGGGCACAACTGGCAGGGAAACTTCGAGAGCGCCGGCATCTATCGCGATCCGGTCGCGGAAATGGAAGTCTTCTACGCCGACTGGGCCGAGGGCGTCGACAATCCGCAGTTGCAGATCGTCAGCCAGGTTGCCACTCAGGATCGCCACTTCGACATTACCCGTCGTGGCGCGATCGCAGAACGCACTGAGGTTCTCCGTCGCTGCCTGCAATCGACTGACCTGATTCCGCTCGACGGAATCGTCCGGCGCACGGCCGAACGCGCGATTGGCCGCGTCAAGGATCCGCTGGCCCAAGGCAAAGCCATCTACGAATGGGTTGTTGAAAATACCTCTTACGACCCGCTCATCAAGGGTGTAGGCAATTCAAATATTGCTAGCATGCTTGAAAGTGGATATCTGAACGGCAAAAGCGCCGACATCGCGCTGCTCTTCGTGGGCCTGTGCCGCTCCCTTGGAATTCCCGCACGACCAGTCTACGGACTGCGCATAGATAGTTCTCGGCTGTTCGGCAGCCTCGGCGCGATCGGTAACCTGAGTACCGAGCAACACTGTCGTGCCGAATTCTATACCCCCGGTTATGGCTGGATTCCCGTTGATCCGGCGGACGTTCTCAAGGCCATACGTGAAGAACGCCTTGGCAGTGGCGACCCTAAGCTCAATGTGCTGAAGAAACTGCTCTTCGGATTCTGGGAGATGAACTGGATCAGCTTCAACGCGGCTCAGGATGCCAACCTGAGAGGCTCTTCAGGAAAGCTTCTGCCTTTTCTGGTTTACCCCGAAGTCGAAACGAAAGATGGACGTTTTGACAGTCTGGACAGCAACCGCCTGAGCTACACCGTGACCGCTAGCCGCATCGACGGCTGAGAAGAATCGAATCTCTTGTTGACGTCGATCTGGCCGACGTAATATTCTCACGCGGCCTTAACTGCGCCTGCTCAATGAATACCTGAGTTGGAGCGTTAAATGTCGGGATCGGAAAAAAACAGATCTCTGAGCAAGATATGCTCTTTGGAGAGAATAAAAATGAAATCAGGGAAACGTTTTCACAGTGGAAAAGCATCTCTTGCCACCATTTTAATTTGTGCTTCCAGTGCTTTTCTTGCTTTGCTGCTTCCGTTTTCAGCACTGGCAAATGGAACACTCGAAAAAGTTGCCAAGTCTGGTGTGCTGACCATGGGTTATCAGCTATCTCCGCCGTTTTCCTATGTCGACGAAAATCAACGTCCGATTGGCTATACAGTTGATATCTGCGCGAAAGTCATTGAGGCAATAAAGCGCGAAATAAAACGCCCCGATCTTGTCGTCAAGTACAAACAGGTAAACAACGATTCGCGCTTCGCCGCCGTGATTGACGGCGAGATCGACATGGAATGTGCGAACACAACGAATACTGCGGAGCGCCGTAAAAGAGTGGCCTTCACCATTCCGACGTTTATCGCGGCCACGCGCCTGCTGGTGCGCACAGATAGTGGGATCAAATCAATCAGCAATCTGGCCGGAAAAACTGTCGTTGCGGACAAGGGATCGAGTGGCGACAAGATTTTCACCGACCTGAACGCTACACGAACGCTTCGCGCCAATCTGGTTCTTGCCGCCGAATCCGACCAGTCCTTCGCCATGCTCGAATCGGGCAAGGCCGACGCCGTCATCCACGACGACATCCTGCTCTACACTTTAAGAGCAAATTCCAAGGACCCGGAAAAGTATGAAGTTACGCGCGACGCGCTAACCGTCGAGCCGCTCTCCATCATGCTGCGCAAAGACGACCCTGCCTTCAAGAACCTCGTTGATAGCGAAGTAACTCGCATCATCCTCCAGGGCGAGATCTACCCGATCTACCGTAAATGGTTCGAGTCGCCGATCCCGCCCAAACAGCTCAACCTCAAACTGCCGATGGTTTTTATGCTGCGCGATTCCTTCAAAACACCGACTGACTGGATACCAAACTAGCGCAGCAATGAAGGATGACGCCAAAATGCATATCGCGGGTAGTAGGCTGTTGGACGTGTGCGTCGTTATTCTGATACTGCCCTGAGCCCCAAGACTCCTGTCGTTTTCAACGTTACCAAGAAAAAGGGCACCGCCTAAGCGGTGCCCTTTTATTCTGTTGCAGAACGCGATTAGTAGCCGGCGCCCTTGATCGACTTCAGGCCCTTGAAGACGCCCTTGCCAGCGAGTTGCTCTTCGATGCGGATCAGCTGGTTGTACTTGCAGATGCGGTCAGTACGCGACAGCGAACCGGTCTTGATCTGGCCAGCACCGGTACCGACGGCAAGGTCAGCAATGAAGGAGTCTTCAGTCTCACCCGAACGGTGCGACGAGATGACGCCGTAACCGGCTTGCTGCGCCATCTTGATGGCGTCCAGCGTTTCGGTGACGGTGCCGATCTGGTTGACCTTGATCAGGATAGCGTTGCAGGCGCCCATGTCGATGCCCTTTTTCAGGCGAACCGGGTTGGTCACGAAGAAGTCATCACCAACGATCTGAACTTTCTTGCCCAGCGCTTGCGTGAACTTGACATAGCCGTCCCAGTCGCTCTGGTCCAGACCGTCCTCGATCGAGACGATCGGGTACTTCTTGCACCAGTCAGCGTAGATGGCGATCATTTCGTCCGCGGTGAACAGCTTGTCCGGGTTCGACTTCCAGAACTTGTAGCCCTTGCGGCCACCTTCGTCGAACAGTTCCGACGATGCGCAGTCGAGCGCGATGGCAATCTGCTTGCCGGGTTTGTAACCGGCGGCGGTGATCGCCTGCATGACGACATCCAGAGCCTGGTCGTTGGTCAGGTTCGGGGCAAAGCCACCTTCGTCACCGACAGCGGTTACATGACCGCCCTTTTTGAGAATGCTCTTCAGCGCATGGAACACTTCGGTGACCCACTGCAGGCCTTCGGAGAAGGTCTTGGCGCCAACCGGCATGATCATGAATTCCTGGAAGTCGATCAGGTTATCAGCGTGCTTGCCGCCGTTGATGATGTTGGCCATCGGGGTCGGCAGAACAAATTCCTTGTTCTTGTGCAGCTTGCCAATGTACTTCCACAGCGGCATCTTGCTGACTTGAGCTGCGGCCACAGTGATCGACATCGAAGCGCCGAGCAGTGCATTCGCGCCAAGCTTGGACTTGTTCGGGGTACCGTCGAGCGCGATCATCGCGTCGTCGAGTTCGCGCTGGTTCAGCGGGTTTTTACCCTTGAGCAATTTGGCAATCGGACCATTGACGGCTTCAACAGCCTTGAGCACGCCCTTGCCGAGATAAACCTTCTTGTTACCGTCGCGCAGTTCGCAGGCTTCGAATTCGCCGGTGGAAGCGCCAGACGGAACGGCAGAGCGCGCCATGAAACCATTGTCGAGGGTGATATCGACTTCAACAGTCGGGTTGCCGCGCGAGTCCAGAATCTGACGGCCGACAACCTTGGTGATCTTGACGAACGGAGCAACAATCGATGGAGCCTTCTTGGCCGGCGCGACAGCTTTTTTAGCAGGCGCGGTTGCCTTTTTTGTAGGCGCAACCGCTGACTTGGCCGGCGCAGCCTTGGGGAGAGCAACCTTTTTCACTGCATCAGCTTTCTTGGCCGGAGCAGGAGATTTGGCAGGAGCAACTTTTTTGGGGGATGCAGCTTTAGCAGCAGTGGCCATTTTGGTTTCCATTACAGAAGTTGATTAAATACACTGTGGACAAACAAACAAAAGCGTGAGTATACAACGAAATGCGTTTCATTTTTCCAGCATCGCAACGAGGCACAGGGCAATTGCATGAGTCTTATACAAGACCGAGGAGTTGAGCGCGATAAGAATCGGAGGTTGAAGCGATAAGGCGCCGGACCTTGATTCCGGCCTTGCGCTGAACGGGGGCTAGGCGAATGAGATTCAAGTCGATATGGCGCAGCACCACAAGACGGACCGCATCCGCGGGCAGACTGGAAATGTAGAAGCGATGTTCAAGCGTGATCTTGCCTTTGATCGTTCGCGCCGAGGCAATCACCGCAAATGATCGCAGCTCCGGCCAGCGCCCCGGCGCGTATATGCACTCAAGCTGGTCAAAGGCGTAACAGCGGCGCACCTCGAACCGTCCTTGATCCTTCTCCATCACTGCATCAACACAATGGGGCGTCGTCCCCGGAGCGGTTTGAAACGCGTCAAAGAAGTCCCGAATTGAGTCGACCAGTGTGGGCTGGTTGGCCTGCCGCTGATGTCTGTTGCTTTTACGCGAGCCATTGCAGAGCGTGACTTAATGCAAGTGTGCGAACTAACCAAGCTGATTGCCGCCGCGACGGACGCACTCAGGAAAAGCGGCTCGATTGATTTCAATGATACGGGCGACGATAAGCCGGTACGGGTTCACGTGTTGTCACAACCGACCCGCGAGACTGTGGCCGAAGTCACCCGCGATTCATACGGGAGTATCAGCAACACCCGGCAAACCCAGCGCGACGCCAAGTGAACGACGATGAGACAGAATATCGTAGATCAAAAGCGCAAAGCAATCATGGTCGACGTTGATCGTCTTGGTTTGCGCTGCGAACAACACGGGGCTATATGGCGCGTCTATGGCCCTGGCGTTGATGTGAAGGTGTCCGACCTGTCACTACTCATGCCGCAAGACCTGAAGCCGGTAACGCTCTTGTATGTGCCATGTGAGGGCTGATCATGGCAAAGCTAACCATGCTCAAGTCATCGCTGAAGATGGCAGGCAGCAAGATCAAGACGCTGAAGGGAAGTGCTGATTCTTGGCGTACCGGCAAGGAAGGAAGTACGGCAAGAGGTTATGGGTACAAGTGGCAGAAGGCGCGAGAGCGATTCTTGTCTGAGTATCTATTGTGTTGCTACTGCCAGCGCATCGGCAGAGTGACACCCGCCTCGATAGTCGACCACATCATCCCGCATGAAGGCAATGAGTCACTGATGTGGAATGAATCGAACTGGCAGCCAATGTGCAAGTCCTGCCATGACTCAACGAAGAAGGCAGAGGAAGCACGGGGCGGGGGCGCATCAGAAGTCAAAAAGATGCGTGTTCTCTAGACCGCACAGTTCCCCATGCACAGAATTTATTCCCCTTTTAGAAAGGTTTTCATCAAATGGCCGGAGCAAAAGGACGCAGCGGGGGCCTGAGAGCCAGTACCGGTGGGGCTCGCGCTGGATCTGGCCGGAAGAAGAAGCCGCAATTATTCGAGTTTTCATCAAATGGCGACCCCAAGTCGTTTCTAACCGCCGTGATGAACGACCAGGCAGCTGATGTACGGATTCGGGTACAAGCGGCCAAGCTGCTGATGCCGTTCGTTCACGTGAAGCTACGGGAAGGCGGAAAGAAGGAGCAACAAGCCGAAGCCGCTAAACGGGTGAGTCATGGCCTGTTCTCGTTACGGCAACCGCCGCCAAAGCTGGTTATCATAACGACAGGTGAAAAACGGCCAAGGATACCTCGTTTATATCACTTCCCGTCGCGGCATTTATATACGATCAATGACGACCAACCGGAATGAAACCCTTGACCTGTCCTTCGTCATCTTTTCAGGCCCGCCATTCTCATCTAACCCTTGTACTCTTCGATAATGATTCCGTTACCGTACGTTTTCGCACTAAATTTCCCCTCGATATGTTTGGTATCCCTAACGATATTTCCACTCGCCAACATAGTTTGGAGCGAGCCAATCAGGCTGACGAAGTTACGATTTGGAAGAACTGCCGGATAAACATTCACCCCTCCCTGAAATCGCTGTTCCGGCATCCCCTGCTCAAAGTAGCACCAAGCACCAATCAACGTAACTTCATCCACAGAGCGCCCTAGTTCGCCCTGTATCAACCCTAGAATCTTCACCTCGGCATTTGCATCAAACTTGGCGCCTTCATGTCCGGCATAGTCTCTCCCGTTTTCTACTAGATGGAAGCCGGAAAGATTCTCACCAGTCCTAATGACGATGCCTACGCAAGAGGTAAAAGTGTCGAACCGTATCCAGGGCTTCTTCTTAATGGCATATTCTTGCTCCTTGATACGCCATGAATCCACTGCCATGTTCATCGCGTAAGACATAAGACCTCCCCAAGTAAATTAACCACGTTCTTAGAACGTGGTTTTGCTTTATGCCCCCCATAGGGGGGCGCACTCAGCGGCCCTTCCAAGAAGGTCCGCT
>JAIFNM010000040.1 GCA_020047725.1 Betaproteobacteria bacterium | reverse complement strand
GTGGCCGGTTGCACTCATTGGCATTTTAAGCCTGAACGGCAGTTCCATGATGCAAAGGAGCCGTTCAACTCAAGGTACGGATCACCGCTCTGGCAGCTTACCCAGTTGCTTGATAGCGCTGATGCCAACCAAGGAGCGCATCTGCGTGATCGCGATTGCGTTGAGTTGTGTCAATCGCTCCGGCGCTGCAAGCCCTTGATGGATCAGGACCGCGTTGATGCTCTCCATATTGGACAGCACGACCAATTGCTCCAGGGTCGCGATATCACGCATGTTGCCGGATTGGTCGGGATTGGCTTGCCGCCATTGAGTGGCCGTCATCCCAAACAGTGCGACGTTGAGTAGATCGGCTTCGCTGGCATAAACGGTGGCGGTTTGCGTTTTGGTTAGTTGCGGCGGAATCAGGCGTTCCTTGATGGCGTCCGTGTGAATACGGTAGTTGACCTTGGCCAGCGTGCGCTGGAAATTCCATTCCAGCGACGTGGCTCGCGCTTCGTCATCTTTGAGGCGCTGAAATTCCTTGATCAGGTACAGCTTGAACTCGGGGCTGAGCCAAGAACCGAATTCGAAAGCGATATCCTTGTGGGCATAGGTGCCGCCGCCGCGCCCAGCTTTGGCATAGAGACCGATGGCGTCTGTGGCATCGATCCATTTTTTCGGGGACAGTGAGAAACTGTTCAGACCGGCCTGACTTTTAAACCTCTCGAATTCGAGAGGTTTAAAGGCTGGGTTGTAAATCTGCTCCCATATACCGAGGAACTCTATGGTGTTGCGGTTCCGCAACCAACTGTAGAGAACGCTTTCATCCCCGAATCGTTTCACCATGTCCGTCAGTGAAATGTAATCCTGTTCGTGACGAGTCGTGATGGTCACTTCGGCGCCGTGCACTGTAATGCTGCGATTTTTCATATTGATGAGTCCAAAGCCTGTCGGAAAACAACTGTTTTGCGACAGGCACCGTTCGGCTACCAAAATCGCGTATTAACCCCGCCAAAAAATATGCGGAAAACAATGCCGCTATGGTATAGCATACGGAAATCATAGGCTATGGGTTTTCCACACATGCTTGTCGGCTACATGCGCGTCTCTTCCGACTCTGATCGACAAACCACGGATCTACAACGCGATGCTCTGTTGGCGGCAGGCGTCGATGCGCGCCACCTATTCGAGGATCGCGCGTCCGGCGCCAAGGATGATCGTCCGGGGTTGGCCAAGGCGCTGGCGTTTGTTCAACCTGACGATGTTCTTGTCGTCTGGAAGCTGGACAGGCTTGGCCGCTCGCTGTCGCATCTGCTCACCATCGTTGACACGCTGCGGGAGCGGCAGGTCGCTTTTCGTTCGCTCACCGAAGGCATGGATACCACAACGCCATCGGGTGAGCTATTGTTTCAGGTGTTCGGTGCGCTTGCACAGTACGAACGCGCCCTGACCCGAGAAAGGGTAATAGCCGGATTGGCGGCCGCCAAGCGACGGGGCCGACTCGGTGGCCGGCCACCGGCGATCATCGGCGAGAAACTGGACACCATCGTCGCCGCGCTGAATGGCGGCATGTCCAAGGCGGCTGTGTGCCGCAACTTTGGCGTCAAGCGCACCACGCTGATCGAAACCCTTGCCCGAGTTGGCTGGCCAAGTGCTGAGAAGATGCCGCAACGATGAGGCGTAAAAGCGAGCGGCTAAGCGTCCTTTCGGAGGCCGAGCAATTCGCCGTGTACGGTATGCCTGACTTCGATGATGGACAGCAACTGGAGTACCTATCACTGTCCGAGGCGGAACTGGCGCTCGCCTGTAGCCGTCCTGGCTTGCACGCTCAAGTCTATTGCGCTTTGCAGATCGGCTACTTCAAAGCGAAGCACGCCTTCTTCCGCTTTACTTGGGACGACGCGCAGGACGATTGCACCTTTGTCTTGACCCGCTATTTCAACGATCAGGCGTTCGAGCCGCACGCCATCACCAAGCACGAACACTACGCGCAACGGACCCTGATCGCGAAGCTATTCGGCTACCGGCTCTGGTCGACAGACCTCTTGCCGCAACTCGTACAACAAGTCAATCAGATCGTTCGGCGTGACGTTATGCCTGGCTTTATCGTCGCCGAGTTGATTGTCTATCTCAACGAACACAAGATCGTCCGGCCTGGCCTCACGACTTTGCAAGAACTGATCAGCGAAGCGTTATCGGCCGAACGCCGGCGCCTAGGCGAGCTACTTGACGAGGTACTGAACGACGAGGCTAAAGCTACTCTAGCGCAACTCCTGGTGCGCGACGATACCCTGTCCGAACTGGCCGCTCTCAAGCAGGACGCCAAGAGTTTCGGCTGGCGACAAATGGCAAAGGAACGGGAGAAGCGAGCCAAACTGGAACCGTTATACCAAATCGCCAAAATGCTGCTGCCCAGGCTGGCGATCTCGCAGCAAAATTTGCACTATTACGCGAGTCTGGCCAATTTTTACACCGTCTACGACCTGCGCCGTCTCAAACTCGAGCAGACCAACTTGTATTTGCTGTGCTACGCCTGGCTGCGTTATCGGCAATTCACCGATAATCTCGCTGATGCCTTGGGTTACCACATGAAGCAGCACGAAGACGAGAGCAAGGCACGTTCGAATAAGCTCTTCGTCACAGAACAGGTCCGTCGGCAACAAGAAACGCCGCGAGTCGGGCGCTTGCTGCTGCTCTACGTCGACGACACAGTCGCCGATGTCACGCCTTTCGGCGACGTACGCCAGCGCGCGTTCAAAATCATGCCGAAGGACAAACTGCAAATGACCGGTCAACGCCTCAGCGTGAAGCCTGCGAGCAAGCTGGCCCTGCGCTGGCAAACCGTCGACGGTTTGGCCGAGCGCATCCGGCGCCACGTGCGGCCGCTCTACGGGGCGCTTGAGTTCTCCGGGGTCGTGCTGGACAGCCCCTGGCTTGGGGCTCTCGCCTGGGTGAAGGGCGTCTACGCTAAACAACAGCGACTATCGCAACGTCCGCTGGCAGAATGCCCCGAAGCGACCCTGCCCAAACGTCTGCGCCCCTATCTTTTGACATTCGATGCGGATGGGAAGCCATTAGGCGTACATGCCGACCGTTACGAGTTCTGGCTTTACCGCCAACTCAGAAAGCGCTTCAAGTCCGGCGAAATCTATCTGGACGACAGTCTGCAGCATCGGTGCTTTTCTGACGAACTGGTCTCCCTCGATGAAAAGGCCAGCGTGCTCGCCCAAATGGATATTCCCTGGCTGCGCCAGCCCATCGGAGCCCAACTCGACGCACTTAAGGCTGAACTCCACGAACAATGGCTGGCGTTCAACCGTGAGTTGCGTCAAGGGAAGTTGAAGCATCTCGACTACGATAGCGAGCGCAAAACGCTGACCTGGCGCCGACCCAAGGCCGACAACGATGTTGCCAAGCAGAGCAGCTTCTATGAGCAATTGTCGTTCTGCGACGTCGGCGACGTGTTCCGCTTTGTGAACGGTCAATGCCAGTTCCTGTCGGCACTAACCCCGCTACAACCACGCTACGCCAAGCAGGTCGCCGATTCGGACAGTTTGATGGCCGGCATCATCGCTCAGGCGATGAATCACGGCAACCTCGTCATGTCGCGCACCAGTGACATTCCCTACCATGTGCTGGAGACGACCTACCAACAGTATTTGCGCCAGGCATCGCTGCAGGCGGCCAACGACCGAATCAGCAATGGCATTGCCGCCTTGCCCATCTTCCCGCACTATTCCTTCGACCTTGATGGAAGTCTCTACGGCAGCGTCGACGGTCAGAAGTTCGGCGTAGAGCAAGCAACCGTCAAAGCGCGTCATTCCCGTAAGTATTTCGGTCGTGGCAAGGGGGTTGTTGCCTACACCCTGCTGTGCAACCATGTGCCGCTACAAAGCTGGATCATCGGCGCGCATGAGTTCGAGGCGCATCATGTGTTCGATATTTGGTACCGCAATACCTCCGACATTATGCCCACCACGATCACTGGCGACATGCATAGCGTCAACAAGGCGAACTTCGCCATCCTGTATTGGTTTGGTTTACGCTTCGAGCCGCGTTTCACTGATCTGGAAGAACAACTGAAAGAACTCTACTGCGCCGATGATCCGGCGCTGTACGAGAAATGCCTGATTCGCCCGGTCGGCCAGATTGACCTGCCTGCCATCGTTGACGAGAAAAGCAACATTGATCAAATCGTGGCCACGCTGGGCCTCAAGGAGATAACGCAGGGCGCACTGATTCGCAAGCTATGCACCTACACCGCATCGAACCCAACACGGCAAGCTATATTTGAGTTCGACAAGCTGATTCGCAGCATCTATACGCTACGCTATTTGCGCGATCCGCAGTTGGAACGCAACGTCCATCGCTCGCAGAATCGCATCGAGTCCTACCATCAGTTGCGCTCAGCCATTGCCCAGGTCGGCGGCAAGAAAGAGTTGACCGGCAAGACCGACATCGAGGTCGAGATCAGCAACCAGTGTGCGCGGCTGATCGCGAACGCCATCATCTACTACAACTCGGCGATCCTTTCACGGTTGCTGACCAAGAGTGAAGTAAGCGGGAACGAGAAAGCACTGGCCCTACTCAAGAAAATTTCGCCAGCGGCATGGCGCCATATCCACCTGAACGGGCACTACACCTTTCACGGCGATGGTCAAATCATCGATCTGGATGCGATTGTCGCGGCGCTGGAATGGGGTTGACGGAATTTTCGGCGGTTTGGGCTTACACCCCCCTAATCAGTTTTAGCCACCCCTTTACCCGTTACCAGCACACCGCGCCGGATGGCGCGGAACCTCGCACAGCGGATGCGCGATGCGACATGCGCACCCCGCATTCCGAATGCGCATGCGGAATGCGCATTGCGCACACCGAACCCGCTCCCCGTTGTAACGAAAAATAACGTTAATTCAGCGGCACGAGCGAACGGCGCGAGACTGGCTCCACACCCCGGCGCGAGCCGTTTTTTTGGAGATTAATGTGTTTACAAGTGCTCAAAAAGTCGCTGACGCCAGAGTCAACGTCCGCATCTTTTTCCTTCTGTCCGTCGCCGGCGCTATTGCCGGCGTCTTCGCCTGGTTCCTCCTGTTGCCTCCCGCACTAGCTAGCGTGCCCCCGGCCCGACTGGCTTGGGCCTTATTGACCGATGCCGCCCAGCGCGCGTTCTGGGAGACGAATTTTAACCTGGTAACTAATTTCTTCCGTGATGTCGCAGTCGGCGCATTTGCTTTGCCCGTATTCCTCGCGCTTGAGCGCCGGGTCCGCCGCAATCGGCAATCCACTTATTAATCGACAAAAAGGATAACGTCATGCTTTTACTCTTCTCTGAAGTCATCTTTGTGTGTTGCGTGGTGTTCCGGATCTGGCTGCGCTTTAGCAAAGACCGCGACGACTACCAGACCCTTTATCGGATCTGGCGCTTTGGTCTGCTACCCGTCGCGTGTTTCGCCTACGCAGCGATGGAATGGCCGATGTTGCCCGCGAGTGCTCTGGTCTCGATCGCGTTCGCGATATACGTAGCGGTTTGGCTTGTAGCTCGATATTTCTTCGCTGCCGGCCCTGTGGTTTCGGGCTCTGCTGCAGATGTCCGCAGCGATGCCGCATTGACGTCAAAACTGGCTCAGTCGTTCGATCCAGAAAAATACATTGACATTAAGAAGGGTGTTTTTGTTGGGTTGAACAGTGCTTGCAAGCCGGTCTATCTGCCGCGCCAACTAATCGATAAGAACCA
>JAIFNM010000252.1 GCA_020047725.1 Betaproteobacteria bacterium | reverse complement strand
CGAATCCTCGCATTGATCCGGGCGATGGCCTGCCGGTCTTTCAGCTTGCCAACCCAACGAGAAAACGTTTCGCTCTGGAGGATTTCAATCATGGACAAAGTGTAATCCATGATTCACACATCTGCAAGAATGAAATATGTGGAATCCGTCCGTAATTACCGAGCAGCGCAAAATGCAGGCGCATCATGGGAAATGTTTGGGCCGCTCGTGCCCTTCCCTTATTGATGCGTTATGCATCAATTGCTAGCCGCTCGCGCTACCACCTGCTAAATTACTGCCTTTACGATTTGGTACGACTCCTTATCGCTCAATTTAACCACTGTCGAGCTCAAGAATGATTGAACCCTGGATTTCCGTTGAACGGATCGCCGAGCATCTTGGCGTAACCCGAGACTCCATCTATCGCTGGATCGAAGCCAAGGGCTTGCCGGCACACAAAATTGGCCGCCTCTGGAAATTCAAGGTTTCCGAAGTCGACGACTGGGTGCGTCGCGGTGAAGCACGAGATAATGACGCTAGGAATACCGATGGCCGCTAATGGATCGAACAGTTACGGTATCCGCGACAACCACTCGCGTGGCAAGCTTGCCGATTTCATCAAAGAGAAGGTCACTGCGGGAAGCAAGCTCTCTGTCGTCTCCGCGTATTTTACGATTTACGCCTATGAGGCTCTGGCAGCCGAACTCGACCAGGTGGATCAACTGCATTTCCTCTTTGGTGAACCCACATTCATTGCATCACTCGATCCTGACAAGACAGACAAGAAATCCTTCAAAATTGAGGACGAAGGACTGGAGCTGGCAAACCGCCTGCAACAGAAGGAAATCGCCCGGCGCTGCGCCGCCTGGATACGTGACAAAGTGGAGATCCGTTCTGTCAGGCAGGCCAATCTCCTCCACGGCAAGCTCTACCATATTGATGATGGACGACGCGAGCACGCTATTCTTGGTAGCTCCAATTTCACCCAGCGCGGCCTCGGGCTGTCTGTGACTTCAAATATCGAGCTCAATCTGATTGTCGATGGTGACCGTGACCGGGCTGAGCTCAAAGAATGGTTCGATCAAATCTGGACGGATGAAAAGCTGGTCGAAGATGTCAAGGACGAAGTACTGCGTTAGCCATGAACACCCGACTACGCTGACCCAGGCAGAAATTCAGGGTGCAATTACGGCCGTTGACGAATTGGATAAGGTGCTGAAATGACCGGCAGAAAAGGCGGCTCCAAACTTACCCGAAACAGCTCCGCCGAATTCCTGATCTTCACCGATCAAGCCGGAAGGCAGAGTCTCGATGGGCGCGAGTGACCATTTATCTGGAGCTGTACATTCATGAGCAAAAAAATCGCTGATTCAGGCACGCCGGCCGAGCGCATTGTCGTCTTTCAGGAAAAGGCGATCCGCCGCACCTGGCACAACAACGAGTGGTGGTTTGCCATTGTCGATGTGGTCGCCGTCTTGACCGACTCGGTGCAGCCCGAAGGCTACGTCAAGGATTTGCGCCGTCGCGACAAGGAGTTAGCCAAGGGGTGGGGGCAGATTGCCACCCCCCTTCGGGTGGAAACAGAGGGTGGTGTCCAGCGCGTTAATTGCGCCAATACCGAAGGGCTGTTCCGCATCATCCAGTCGATCCCCTCGCCCAAGGCCGAACCCTTCAAACGCTGGCTGGCGCAAGTGGGTTACGAGCGGGTCAAGGAAATCGAGAACCCGGAACTCGCCAGTGCCCGCGCCCGCGAGCTGTATCAGGCCAAGGGCTACCCGCAGGCGTGGATCGAGAAGCGGTTGCGCTCTATTGCCATTCGTGGCGAACTGACCGACGAATGGAAAGAGCGTGGTGTGCAAGAAGGCAACGAATATTCCATCCTGACCGCTGAAATTGCGCGCGCCACCTTTGGCGTTACGCCCGGTGTGCACAGTCGAATCAAGGGGTTGAACACGGTAAAGACCGGCAACAATCTGCGCGACCACATGACCGATCTGGAGTTGATCTTCACCATGCTTGGCGAAGCGGGCACTACAGAAATCGCCCGACGCAAGGATGCCCAGGGTTTTGTCGATAACCGTTCGGCCGCAAAGGAAGGCGGCACCATTGCCGGTGATGCGCGCAAAGCGCTGGAAGCGAAGAGCGGCAAGCCGGTGGTGAGCAAGGAGAACTATCTGGCTCCGTCTGCCGCCGCCGCGCTGGACGGTGCCGTCACAGAGGCGTCGCCGACCAAGCGCAAGGCCAGGTAGTGGAGCGGGTGCGTTTGAAAGTATTGGTCGCTGCAGAATTTGGTTCTGAATTTCCTCGGCAGTGACCGGTTTTTGTGGAGCGCAGTTTATCTGCGCGATGGGCGGATGTGCTCCACCGCTGCAATCGCCCAGTGAAACTGGGCTCCAACACGATGAGTCCGGTGCCCTATTGAAGCAGACGCCCTGAAACGAATCTGACGACAGGCCAGACGCCGCATGAATAAACGATCTGCAAGCGATATGCCTGAAGAACCGCATGGCTATTGGCTGTCCTCTATGTGTCTGTGTAGAACGCCTATTGGTACGGCTTCCAGAGGTGCGTGAAAAACGTCTCGTTCAGCACCAACCGAATCCAGGACGGTGATGGGCCAATGCTCATTCCAGATTTTGTATTTGTTCCCTCATTTGCTCGATCAACAGCTTGAGTTCCATAGCCGTTTGCGAAACCTCGGTGACCACTGACTTTGAGCCAAGCGTATTGGCTTCGCGATTGAGTTCCTGCATCAGGAAATCGAGGCGTTTGCCACTGGCGCCGCCGGCTTTGAGTACACGCTCGACTTCGTCTAGGTGTGTGGACAGCCGCGCCAGTTCTTCGGCTACGTCGATGCGCACGGCGAACACGGCCACTTCCTGGCGAATCCGGTCATCGTCAGCGCTGCCGATCGCATCGACCAGTCGTTGCTTGAGCTTGTCCTGGAATGCAGCTTGCGCAACAGGGATTCGCGGCGCCACTTCGCGCACCAGTTCCCGCATCCGGGCGACCCGCTCGAGAATTACGGTGGTCAGCTTTTCGCCTTCACGGGCGCGGCTGGCGGTGAAGTCGTCGAGCGCATCTTTGGCCAGCGCCATGCAGGCCGGAACCAGCGCGTCGATATCGAGCGTGTCGTCGCCGAACATACCGGGCCAGCGCAGAACATCGCTGACGGCCAGCGGTGCGGCTTGAGGGAACTCGCCGTGGACCTGGGTTTCAAACGCTTTCAGGCGTTGCAGCAAATCGGCGTTGAGGGATTGCGATTGCGCACGCGCTGTCGCCGCCGCAAAACCTACGCGGCATTCCAGCTTTCCGCGCGAGAGCCGTGCGCTGAATAATTCGCGCAGCGCCGGTTCGATGACACGCAATTCTTCGCATACGCGAAACTGGAAATCAAGGTAGCGCGAGTTGACGCTTTTCAATTCGATATGCAGCGCACCGCGTTCGACATCAAGTGTTCTGGCGGCATAGCCGGTCATGCTGTAGATCATGGGAATCCTGAGGAAATGGGAATCGGCCAAGCGGTTAGCTTTACAGTCCACCGCCAAAGCCTGAAAATGGCCGGAAAACCACATGATAGCTTCGATACCGATGGCTCAACAAGCAAACCACGCTCTTCCTTCCGGATTCCAACTCGATGAATATCGCATTGAGCATCAACTTTCGCTGGGCGGGTTTTCAATTGTCTATCTTGCTGTCGACGCCAAAGGTCAATTTGTAGCCATCAAGGAATATCTGCCGAATAGCCTGGCCTTGCGCGGCGAAGGCGAAATCAAACCGGTGATCACAGAGGATCACGTTCCGGCATTTCGTTACGGGATGAAGTGTTTTTTTGAGGAAGGCCGCGCGCTGGCCAAACTTTCACACCCGAACGTGATCCGTGTTCTGAATTTCTTTCGTGCCAACGATACGGTTTACATGGTCATGGAGTATGAGCAAGGGCGAACGCTGCAGGAGTTCATCCAGAAGAATCGGTCCGTCATCACCGAAAACTTTATCCGCAACGTGTTTACCAAGCTGCTCAACGGCCTGCGCGAAGTGCACTCGCACAAGTTGCTGCACCTCGATCTCAAACCGTCGAACATTTACATGCGCAACGACTACACGCCGGTGTTGATCGATTTTGGCGCGGCGCGGCAGACGCTGGCGAGTGATACTCCGATGCTAAAACCGATGTATACGCCAGGTTTTGCGTCACCCGAGCATTACAGTCAGCGCGAATTGCTTGGTCCCTGGAGCGATATTTATAGCGTCGGTGCGGCGATGTACGCTTGCATTGCAGCGTCGGCCCCACAGGCCGCGGATAGCCGTTTGGTCAAGGATCGCTTGACGCCGGCTATGGCGCGCTGGGAGGGCCAGTATTCGGATCAATTGCTTGAAACGATTGACTGGTGCCTTTGCTTGAATCATTTCTCCCGACCGCAAAGTGTCTTTGCACTGCAAAAAGCGCTCACTGAGAAAGTCACCAAGCCGGAAGCTCCCAAGAAAAACTGGCTCGGACATGTCGTCGGAAAATTCAAGAGAAAGACGGAAGCCAATTGAAATTCACCATCTATCAGGAAAGCCGCCCCGGCAAGCGCGCCAACAATGAAGACCGGCTGGCGCACTGTTATTCTCGCGATGCCTTGTTGACGGTAGTCGCCGACGGGATGGGGGGGCACTATTACGGCGAAATTGCTGCACAGATTGCCGTGCAGGTTATGGTCGAATCGTTTCAGCGTGAAGCGACGCCCGGAATTACCGACCCATTCATGTTTTTGCAGAAGGCAATGACCAATGCGCATCGGGCCATTCTCGATTTTACCGATGCGCACAGTTTGAAAGATTCCCCGCGAACCACCTGCGTGGCCTGTATCGTTCAGGACAACATTGCTTACTGGGCGCATGCGGGCGACTCGAGGTTGTACCTGATGCGTAGTGGAAAGGTGCTTTACCACACGCGCGACCACTCTCGCGTGCAGCTGCTGATCGATCAGGGCGTAATCAACGCCGCGCAGGCCGCTGTGCATCCGGAGCGCAACAAGGTTTATAGCTGTCTTGGTGGCCGTCAGGCACCGGAAATCGAGTTTTCGCGCAAGACACCGCTGGAAGCGGGCGACGTGCTGGCGTTATGCACGGACGGATTATGGGGTGTGATCCCGGGCGAAGTGATTGCCGTTGCCCTGAAAACCGAGAATCTGATCCAGGCCGTCCCGGCGCTGCTCAACCAGGCCGATAGTCGGGGCGGGCCAAGCGCGGACAATCTGTCCATCGTTGCAGTGCGCTGGGAGGATAGCTACGTTGAGGCCAGTGGCGGTGCGTCCAGCCTTGTTTCAACGCAAACCATGTCGCGCGACACCATCACCACCAAACTCGATGCCTTTGGTCGTAATCCGAATTACAAGACTGAACTGACCGAGGATGAAATCGAGCGCGCCATCGATGAAATTCGCTCCACCATCCAGAAATACTCAAAATAGGAATTTTCATGCGTCCCAGCCAACGGCTACCTGAACAGCTTCGTACTATCCGAATCACGCGCAATTTCACCCGCCACGCCGAAGGTTCGGTGCTCATCGAAATGGGCGATACGCAGGTTTTGTGTACCGCCAGTGTCGAAGAGTCGCTGCCATCCTTCCTGCGTGGCAAGGGGCAGGGCTGGGTCACGGCCGGCATGCTGCCACGCTCGACGCACACGCGTAGCGCCCGCGAAGCGGCCAAGGGCAAGCAGAGCGGTCGCACGCAGGAAATCCAGCGCCTGATTGGCCGTTCGCTGCGCGCCGTAACCGATCTCAAGGCGCTTGGTGAACGCCAGATCACCCTTGATTGCGATGTGTTGCAAGCTGACGGCGGCACTCGCTGTGCCTCGATCACTGGCGCCTGGCTTGCACTGCACGACGCCTGCGCAAAACTCGTGGCCGCCGGTAAACTGCCGGTGAGCCCGATCCTCGACCACGTGGCGGCTATTTCGGTCGGCATCTACAAG
>JAIFNM010000208.1 GCA_020047725.1 Betaproteobacteria bacterium | reverse complement strand
AAGAGCGTGGCGGCATCATTCGTCACGGCGCCAAGATGCTTTTCGCATTTGCTTCCTGCACCACGCCAAAGATCACGGTCATCCTGCGCAAGTCGTACGGTGGCTCCTACCTTGCCATGTGCAGCCAGGAGTTGGGCGCCGACATGGTCTTCGCCTGGCCGACCGCGGAAATTGCCGTGATGGGCGCCGAGGCAGCGGTAAAAATGCTCTATCGCAAAGACCTAGAAAAAGCGGAAAACCGTGCCGCACGAAGCGCTGAACTGGCGCAGGGCTACCGTGATGAATTTGCCTCGCCCTACGAGGCGGCGGCCAACTTCTACATTACCGACGTCATCGAGCCCTGCGAGACCCGCGCTACCGTTTCCCTTGCCCTGCGTAAAACGCTGGGCAAACGCGAACTGCGCCCAAGCAAGAAGCACGGCAACATGCCGATGTAAATCGAGGAAAGCCAACGACCATGTTCAGCCTAGCCACAATGAAAGCCCTTCAGATCTACGGCATCTCGATCGTCATCTCGATGATCGTTGCCGTTTTGATCAAGGTTCTGGTTACCGTTACCAGCCGCGTGAAGCCCACTGCCAAAGCAGTGGAAGCTCCGCAGATGCTTGCGCAAGCTTCTGCGGAAGGCATTTCCGGCGAAGTGATCGCAGCGATTTCATCTGCAATCACTGTTGTAACCGGTCCGCACCGCATTCTGCATATCGCCGAAAGCAAGCGATCCTGGGCAAGTCAAGGTCGCGCCGCCCAGCATTCCCATCAGCCAAGACACTAATCAAGGATATTTATCATGCAAAGAGTTTTCAAAATCAACGTCAACGGAACTGATTACGACGTCGCCGTCCAGGAACTTACTGACGCTACCTCGCAGATCATGCCCAAGTACAGTGCAACCGCCCCCGTGCAGACAGCAAGTTCGACGCCAACCGCCTCACCGGCTCCGGCAACGCGTGCGCCAACCGGCTCCGGCGATCAGTGCGCCCAGATGAGCGGCGTAGTGGCCGGCATCCTTGTCAAGCAGGGGCAAAGCGTGAACGAAGGTGACCGCATCATGGAACTGGAAGCCATGAAGATGAAGGTCCCGGTCATCGCCAATCGCTCCGGTAGCGTCTCGCGCATCCTGGTCAACATCGGCGACGGCGTCGAGAAAGGACAAGCGCTGGTCACATTGGCTTAAGGCCATTCACGACCGGCAATCTGCCCCATCTCCTATTAACACAACCAGGCGCCTCACAGCGCCTGACATCTGGTCGGAATGACATGGAATCCCTTAGTTTTCTTGATCTCTTTCAGGGCATTGCCACCCTGGTGGCCTCTGAACCGAAGATCATGATCGGGCGCATCTTCCTGATGCTGCTTGGTTTTCTTCTGATTTATCTCGGTTCACGCAACGTCCTTGAACCCCTGTTGATGATCCCGATGGGTCTCGGTATGTCGTCGATCAATGCTGGCGTGATGTTTCTCGAAGGCGGCAAGATGGGCACGCTGTTTGTCGACCCGCTGATGTCGGAAGCGTCTGATCTGGTCAACATCATGCAGGTCAACTGGCTGCAACCGATCTATACCCTGACCTTCAGCAATGGCTTGATCGCCTGCCTGGTGTTCATGGGCATCGGGGTGCTGCTCGACGTCGGTTACGTCATGGCCCGTCCGTTCCAGAGCATGTTCATCGCCTTGTTCGCCGAACTGGGAACGATCGCCGTTTTCCCGATCGCTGTTGCGCTTGGCCTCACCGAACATGAAGCGGCAGCCGTCGCTACCATTGGCGGTGCCGATGGCCCGATGGTGCTGTTTACCTCGCTGATTCTGGCCAAGCACCTGTTCGTGCCGATCACGGTCGTCGGCTACCTGTATCTGGGTCTGACCTACGGCGGTTATCCCTACCTGATCAAATGGCTGATCCCGAAAAAGCTACAGGGAATCGACATGTCGGGCGATCCGAGCCCAACGATCAGCCGCTCGCAAAAACTGATCTTCGCCGTCGTTGCCTGTACCCTGCTCTGCCTGTTGTTCCCGGTCGCCGCCCCACTGTTCTTTTCTCTGTTTGTCGGCGTGGCGGTACGCGAAAGCGGACTGGAAGATTTTTCCAATTTGATCGGCACCACCTTCCTGTACGGAGCCACCTTCTTCCTTGGCTTGACTCTGGGCGTCCTGTGCGAAGCGAGCACCTTGCTCGAACCAACGGTACTCAAGCTGCTGCTGCTCGGCATACTGGCGCTGACCATTTCGGCGCTCGGTGGAATCCTTGGCGGCTACATCATGTACTTTGCAACCGGCGGCAAATTCAACCCGATGATCGGCATCGCCGGCGTCAGCTGTGTGCCGACAACAGCCAAGGTTGTGCAAAAGATTGCCAGCGACGCCAACCCGTCGGCGATCATTCTGCCGCAGGCCCTGGGCGCGAACATCAGCGGCGTCATTACAACCGCGATCATCGCCGGGGTTTATGTCGCGATGCTTCGCTGATCGCCGCCTGCTTTTCCATACCTCATGACACCAGGCCAGCGGCGCAATATAATCGTCCCGGCAGTTACCTGTAGCGCCCGAATTTGGCTGTATTCTTCGGGCGCCAATTGGTCTTTGTTGGCTTGGATGTCAAAAATTCAATCGTGGGAAGGGTATACCACCATGAACGTTTATCTCTATTTTTCACTCATTCCCGAAGCGCTGATCGCCTCCAACCTTCCGCCGGAGAAATTTGGTCAATATTACGCGACGGGAAGCGGCTACAAATCCAAGGGGCAATGCCTTTTTTTCGAGGTCGACCCCAGCTTCAAGAGCGACTTTTTTGACATCAAGTCAGCCGTTGATCGTTGTGTTCCGGCCGCCGACGGCACACCGAAACATTCGGTTTATGTCTCCGTATACCGCGTTCTGGAGCACATCCCGATCAGTGCCCTGGGCAAGCTCCATCTGACCACGTCGTATGGACATACCCTGAGTCTGGATCGTGGCGAACTGCCAGCTGAACACGATTCCTGCCTGCATCTGTATCAGGATCTGGCGCCGGTAAACAGTCTGGTGGTCAGCAATCTGGAACCGATCGAGTTCTATGAAAGCGTCACCTCGAAGCCAACAAAGTACATCCGCTTCCCAGGACTGTTCTTCGTCGAACTTGAACTGGATGAATTGGCGCAAGATCCTGAAAACGGACAGGCCAATAGTCTGCCTTACCCGTTCATCCACCATCTGCGCGAAGCCTTGATGGTTCTCAAGCCGAGAACGGACGACCAACCGAGTACCAAGGACAGCAAGATGGTGCACCGGGTACACTCGCTGGAATTTCCCTACCGCATGGTCAAGAAGGGGTTCTATGTTGGCAATGGCCCGGACTTGGCGTTCTACCCGATGCTCGAACATCGAACCTTGAGAGATAACTACAACCAGTGGTGGCGTTCTGCCAACATCTGAGCACCGCAAGATTGGAATGCGCCGGCCTTGAGCCGGCGCATTTGTCTCATACCATGCGTAGCGAACGATGTTTCATAAAGTTTGCGTTAAAATTCAGCCTTGTAAAAACACAGCAAAACAACTAGCGCTCGTTGCTAGGAGAAAAGGAAGACCATGACCCGCCATACCAAGATCGTTGCCACTCTCGGGCCCGCCTCGCGCGACCCGCAGGTCCTTGAAACCCTGATCCGCGCCGGCGTCGATGTCGTACGCCTCAACTTTTCGCACGGCAAGGCAGAGGATCATATTGCCCTGGCGGCCAGCGTCCGGGCCATTGCGGCGAAGATTGGCCGCCCGGTCGGCATCCTGGCCGACCTGCAAGGCCCGAAGATCCGCGTCGGCAAATTCGAAGATGGCAAGATCACGCTTGAAACCGGCGATCACTTCATTCTCGACGCCAACTGCGAACTCGGCAATCAGGAGCGCGTTGGTCTCGATTACAAGGATCTGCCCAAGGACGTCAGTTCGGGCAATGTACTGTTGCTGGACGATGGACGAATCGTGCTCGACGTCGAGCGCGTAGTCGGCCAGGAGATCTACACCGTCGTCCGCCACGGCGGGGATCTTTCGAACAACAAGGGGATCAACCGCCAGGGCGGCGGATTGTCAGCGCCCGCGCTGACCGCCAAGGACATGGACGACATCAAGACGGCGGCCCACATCAAAGCTGACTTTCTCGCTGTCTCGTTCCCGAAGAGCGCGGCCGACATGTACATGGCACGGCAACTGATGCTGGCCTGCGGCGGCCAGGCGCTGACCATCGCCAAGATCGAACGCGTCGAAGCTGTCGCGGCACTGGAAGAAATCCTCGACGCCTCCGACGGTCTGATGGTCGCGCGCGGTGACCTGGCGGTCGAAGTCGGCGACGCCGCCGTACCGGCATTGCAAAAACGCATGATTCGCATGGCGCGCGAAAAAAACAAGCTGGCGATCACGGCTACGCAGATGATGGAATCGATGATTCTGGCGCCGACGCCGACTCGCGCCGAGGTCTCGGACGTTGCCAATGCCGTACTCGACGGCACGGACGCGGTCATGCTCTCGGCCGAAACGGCCGCCGGAAACTATCCGGTACGGACGGTTGAATCGATGGCGCGCATCTGCCTGGCCGCCGAAAAATCGATCCTGATCACACTTGATCGCGAGTTTCTTGACCGAATTTTTACGCGCATCGACCAGTCGATCGCCATGTCGGCTCTTTTTGCGGCCTATCATCTCAACGTCAAAGCCGTCGCCGCGCTCACCTCATCCGGCTCGACCGCCTTGTGGATGAGCCGCCTGAACTGCGGGATTCCGATCTTTGCTCTGACTCAGGAACCCGCTACGCAGACGAAAATGACGCTCTATCGCGAGGTCTTCCCGCTGCTCATGCAGGACCTGCACCCTGACCGGGAAGGTATGCGCTACAACGTTGAACAGCGGCTCATTGAGGCCGGTGTCGTCAAAAAAGGCGATCTGATCGTGCTTTGTTATGGCGATCAGCGAGGCGTTACCGGCGGCACCAATACGATGACCATTGTTCGTGTGGGCGACCAGCAGAGTCAATGAGAGCACGCCGAGGACCGCCGCCCCGCAAGGATTCGTTTTAATAACTACTCAGACAGGTGAGTGCTGGATATTGAACCACACCGCTTTCAGCACAGAGATCACGGAGACTCAGAGAACACGGAGAGAATCCGATTGATTTTGATTCCTCTGTGATCTCCGTGCCTCTGTGTACTCCGTGTAGAAAGCGCTTACCTGAGTAGTTACTCGCTTTCATGATTTCCAACCACTACTGATCGGAGAAGCATATGCCCCTCGTCTCATTGCGCCAGTTGCTCGACCATGCCGCAGAACACAGTTATGGTCTGCCCGCCTTCAACGTCAACAATATGGAGCAGGTGTGGGCCATCATGGACGCAGCGGCCCAGCTTGACGCTCCGGTCATCATGCAGGCGTCGGCCGGGGCGCGAAAATACGCCGGTGAACCCTTTCTGCGCCACCAGATTCTGGCTGCGCTGGAAGCCTATCCGAATATCCCGATCGTCATGCACCAGGACCACGGCCAGTCGCCGGCGGTGTGCATGGGCGCCATCCGCTCCGGCTTCACCTCGGTCATGATGGACGGCTCGCTTGAAGCCGATGGCAAAACCGTCGCCTCCTACGAATACAACGTCGCCACCACCAAAAAAGTGGTTGAGCTATCTCACTTCATTGGCGTCTCGGTGGAAGGTGAGTTAGGCGTTCTCGGCTCGCTCGAAACCATGAAGGGCGATAAGGAAGACGGCCATGGCGCCGAAGG
>JAIFNM010000256.1 GCA_020047725.1 Betaproteobacteria bacterium | reverse complement strand
GCTAAACGGATACGCGACGGAAGCCAAGGAGCTTGCCGACATCGTGGCTGTATTGTCTCCACGATTGGACGTTTTGGCGGATCAACTTCAGGATTTCTCCGAACTGGCAGGTTTGGGACTGCTCGCCGAAGCGCTGTCGCACGAGGTTCAGAACCAAACCGATCGTCTGATGCAAAAGGCGTCAACAGCCGTCTCGCGCGCGAAGAAATCCGTGCCACTGAACGTAGACCTTCTGGTCTTGGGTCAGGAAGTCACCGCCGCGGCTTCAGCGCTTCGTCGGCAGATCGGCCATCTGGCGCCATCGCTTCGCTACCAGCGTGACAAGATCGAAGTCTTCGCAGCCTCAAAGCTTATTGAGGACATCCGTGAGCATTTTGCGGATCGGTGGGCCGACAACGGCATTCAGTCGGAAATCGCGTCGAACAGTGCCGATTTCTCCGTGAAGACTAACCGCGGCCGACTGACTCAGGTTGTCGATAACATTGTGCTGAACGCTGAGTATTGGCTGAAAGAAGCGCAGCTTCGCGAAGCGGATTTTGAGCCGAAGCTGACCATCGCCTATTTGTCGCCTCGGCTGCGAATTTGGGACAACGCCGGCGGTATCGATCCAGCCGTAGAGGATGCAATTTTCGAGCCGTTTATCACCCTGAAGCCAAAGGACGAAGGGCGAGGACTGGGACTCTTCATCAGCACTCAAATCTTGGAGTCGATGGGGTGCGCGATGTCGCTCTTGAGTGAGCGGAACGAACACGGCCGCCGGTACATTTTCGAGCTGGATCTCTCAGGAATCGTCGATGGTTAATGCTTTAGAGCCTACCAATGTGAAAGCTGCGCCTGAACTGGTTGCAGATCGGCAGACCGAAGATACTGCGAAAGAGGTCGTTCCGCTAGCGAAGGTTGACGCTCTGGCCGAGGTGTCGTCCGGCGAGAGCAGCGAGCAGGTTGTCGAGGTTCCCCGCGTCAAGCTTACTCAACTCTTCGCTCATCTGAAAATCTCCAAGATCGTCTTCGTTGACGACAAGGCCGAACCCCAGATCGACGCTGGCACCATAACCAAAGTTTTGGCTGCAAACGAAGCGGCCAAGGAGCCGTTGGCAGACTTCTTTCCGGGTGTCACGCTCACGCTTGCGAACGACGCCTTGCAGGAACAGGTGGCCGCCCGGCTGAGCGAACTCGACGCTGAGGGGGTGACGGCCATTCGTCGAGTATTGGCAGCCCAGAGTGATGCTGCGGCCGAACGTGAAGCGCTCTGGCGGCTACAGGACTTGTTGCCTGAAGGTATGGCCGCTCACTTACTGACGCCTCACGCCTGGCATGAACGGCGAGATGCACTGATTGGCGAGTGCACCGAAGAATGCCGCACCCTATTCTTGTTCGATCAGGAACTGGAGGTTGATGACGTAACTTTGGGCTTCACTAAGGGGTCCGAAATCATCCGAGGCATGGCGGAGAAGGAGAAGGCGGGTTTCGGTACGCGGTGGTTCTGCGGGATGCTGACGCATACGGTAGAAAAAGGAGACGAAGTCGCCTCGTGGCATAGATTGGCGAAATCAGAGAGCCTTGACCTCCGGTTCTTCATGCCGATCGCCAAGACTACACTGGATGATGCGCATGCCTTCTATGGTGCTGTCTATCGTACGCTCATCAATACTTACTGCCAGACGATGAAGCACCTGGCTCAAGACGCTTTCAAAGAAGCACTTGAAGACGCCTTGGAGCGCTTTGCACTCCTGGACCCCATTGACTTCGAGCACATGGTGGTAAAGTCGTCGCAGGTTGAAGGTGTTTCTGAGTTGGAAACTCTGATCCGCATTTACGGCATCATTCAGAAGGATCGGGTCAAGTCGCAGATCCTACAGCAGGCGAGGGTCGGTGAGTTTGCTGCCGCCACACGATCGGCGATGGACATCGCCGATATTGGGCGAGCGCTGTCGTCAACCTCGCTGGAGCGTCTGCACGAGCTGCGGCGAGAGGAACTGTATGAGAGCGACCATCTCGTTAACAGCTACAACGACCCCCTTCGGAACGGCGACCTCTTCGAGATCGGAGAAGGCAACAGTTTGAAGCTTTGGGTGCTCATCGCTCAGCCGTGCGACCTCATGGTGCGTAGCAATGGTAAGCGCGTCCGCGAAGAGAACTTCAAAGTCGCTGTCTTGGCGCCATTGCGTACTAGGCCTTTAGGGGATGAGGCCGGGGCCAAAGTTGGATTGAATTTTTCGCTAGAACACTACGATCACGGTGGCGCTCAATCAGCCGTTGTACTATTTGCTGACGCCACGCCTGCCAATCTGCAGGTTCTAGATCTTGCCGTCTTCAATAAGGACGGGCGCTGCCAGTTAGCCGCCGTGTCTGACCCTGGCTTGAGCCTGCCGAGTCGGTCCTGGCAAAAGCGGGACGCCGAGTTGCGCCAGCATTTCACAAAGGTAAGCAAGCAGATCGAAGCGGCTCGCGAAGCTCATAAAAACGCTGTTGCTGATCTCCTCGCTACTGCGATCATTCCGCGGGGTGCGCCAAATAGGGCGTTCGCGAAGAATGGCGTCTACGAATATGGCGGATTTTCATATCCCATACGCCGATGCGGTCGTATACGTGATCCGTTAGCCGCCTCGTTGCTCATGGCCTACAGCCGGTTCTTGGCTAGGGACGCTTTTGAGCATGATTTCTCGAGAGCAGAATAATTTGCAGGTCAGCTATTGCAATGCTAGGTGCTTGGACCAGCGGTAAATGGATATTCTCAGGAAAGCTGCTCTGCGCTAAGATGCTGCTTGATTGACAATGAAGTCGAAAATGTCGACGCCTCGCAAATCGCTCCATCTCCCGCGCCAGCAAAAGATGTGCGGTTCTGACGGTAAAAGCGACGGTAAAGACCCATGTCGATCACAGTCAAGTCCTTTAACCATGCGGGTTTGGACGGCCTGTTGATGATCGAGTGGGAATAATTCAGTAATTCATTCACGCCGGTCCTGCCGGCGTTTTTGAGCAAGCCCGGGCAGTCAATAAATACGGGAATCTACAAGATGCATGCCGCGAGATCCAATGTTCATGCGGGTCTCTAGGTATGCATCGCCAAGATAGCCAATTGACGGGCCTTGCCGGGCATTGTCCAGGCGACAGCTCTTTCTCCTGTGAATCAGGAATCTTCTTGAAACAGAAATCGAATCTCCTTGATCACTGAACTGTATATCCTCCTGCCGCTGACGTTTGTCGCCGCCATGCTCAACGCTTCGGTTGGCGGTGGGGGCCTGGTGTTGATTCCCGGTCTGTTTGCGCTTTTTCCAAGCACCGCCCCAGCGGCCTTGCTGGCTACGGAAAAATGCGCGGGGGTCACTGGATTGGCGACTGCATCGGTTCAATATGCACGCCGGATCCAGTTGCCTTGGCGTCTGGTTGCCATGGCCTCGTGTGCCGCATTTTGCGGCTCGCACATGGGCGCGCGAGCGATTGCGGTGCTCCCGAGCACTTGGGTCAGGCCCTTTGTCGTGTTTCTCCTGATCGTGATGCTGCTCTACACCTGGTTCAAGCCGGATTTCGGAAAACAGGATGCGCACGTGCTGATCAGTCGCAACGATCTGATTCGCGGCTTGCTGATTGGTACGGCGATTGGCTTTTACGAGGGATTTTTCGGGCCGGGCGCGGGGAGTTTCCTGATCTTTCTGTTCGTCAGGGTGTTTCACTTCGATTTTATGCGTGCGACGGCGTGTGCCAAGGTCGTCAATATGTCGACCAATCTGGGCGCGCTGGCCTATTTCATTCCCGCCGGTCTCGTGATTTACCCGCTGGCCATTCCGATGGTATTCGCCATGATTGGCGGATCGTTCGCTGGCAGCCATCTGGCGATGAGGGGTGGAAATCGCTGGCTGCGCCGGTTATTTCTGGTGCTGGTGCTCAGCCTGCTCAGCAAGTTAGTGGTGGACCTGATTCGTGGATGATTACGAACTCAGCACATCGCTTTCCCGAATCCGAATTGCGTTGAAGTAGCGACGAGTCATTCGAGCATTCCCGCAATTTCGGCATTCCCGCCTGAGTGTTGGTACAATGTCGGGTTTTCTGTATATTCAGCAGGTTTATTGTTGTTTTTCCTGACCTTTTTCATTTGGAGAATAATCAAATGGCTATCGAACGCACACTTTCTATCATCAAGCCCGATGCTGTGGCCAAGAACGTGATCGGCAAGATCTATTCCCGTTTTGAAACCAACGGGTTGAAAGTCATTGCGTCGAAGATGGTCTGGTTGTCTTCACAGGAAGCAGGGGAGTTTTATGCAGTGCACAAGGCGCGTCCTTTCTTCCAGGAACTGGTTGATTTCATGATTTCCGGCCCGGTGATGATCCAGGTTCTCGAAGGAGAGGATGCGATCAACAAAAACCGCGAACTGATGGGCGCTACTGATCCGAAAAAAGCTGAACCGGGGACCATCCGCGCCGATTTTGCCAAGTCGATCGACGCCAATGCTGTGCATGGTTCAGATGGCGTCGAAACGGCTAATGCCGAAATCGACTTCTTTTTCCCCAGAATGAACGTTTACTCCGGCCGCTAAGCCGAGGGTATTCATTTGCATGACCGTTAATCTTCTTGATTTCGATGCGGCCGGACTGACGGCTTTTTTCGCCGAGCAGGGCGAGAAGCCGTTTCGCGCCCGACAGGTGTTGCGCTGGATGCATCGTTTCGGACAGGGCGACTTTGATGCCATGACCGATATCGCCAAAAGTCTACGCGAGAAACTCAAAATGATGGCGGTCGTGATGCCGCCGGCAGTTGTTTCGGACAAGCTTTCCGACGACGGTACGCGCAAGTTCCTGTTCGACGTCGGTGGTGGAAATGCCATCGAAACTGTTTTTATTCCCGAGGATGATCGCGGAACGCTGTGTGTTTCGACGCAGGCCGGATGTGCGCTTGATTGCTCGTTTTGTTCGACCGGCAAGCAGGGTTTCAATCGCAATCTGACGGTTGCCGAAATCATTGGTCAACTTTGGCAGGCTAACCGTGCCCTTGGGGCCGATCCCAAAGGCGAGCGCATTATCAGTAACGTTGTGCTGATGGGTATGGGCGAACCGCTTGCCAATTTCGAAAATACGGTAACGGCTTTGCGTTTGATGTTGGACGACAATGCCTACGGCCTGTCACGTCGCCGGGTTACCGTGTCCACGTCCGGTCTGGTTCCAGTGATGGATCGCTTGGGCGAGGAGTGTCCGGTCGCGCTTGCCGTGTCGTTACATGCCCCGAACGACACGTTGCGTGATGAGCTCGTGCCGATCAATCGGAAATACCCCCTAGGCGAACTGATGGCGGCTTGCAGTCGCTATCTTAAAAAGGCACCTCGCGACTTCGTGACCTTCGAGTATGTCATGCTCGACGGGATAAACGACTCCGATACGCAGGCGTACGAGCTGCTTGAGCTGACGCGCAAGGTGTCATGCAAGTTCAACCTGATTCCATTCAACCCGTTTCCGGGGTCTCCTTATCTTCGTTCGCCAACTCACCGTATCCGGCGTTTTGCTGAGATACTGATGGAAGGTGGCGTCGTTACCACAACTCGCAAGACGCGTGGTGACGACATCGACGCGGCCTGCGGCCAATTGGCGGGGCAGGTACAAGACAAGACGCAACGCGTGAAGCGTCGAATTATCGATCTACATGAGGTTAGAGCGCGATGAACTCACTGAGCAGGTTCTTTGCATTTGCCATTCTGACGTTTGCGACGCTGGTTATGGGGCCATCGGCCATGGCGCAGAAATCGTCA
>JAIFNM010000136.1 GCA_020047725.1 Betaproteobacteria bacterium | reverse complement strand
TTTGTCGCACGTTTTCATCGTCACTGACTCCGACGAATCATTCAAGGCGATGGCAGCCGAGGTGCGGGAAGCGGCGGGGCTGGCAAACCTCAATCTTCAGGTCGTTCAGCTCTACCGCGACTACCTCGTCAATTTCATGATCAATACACGACAAGACGCCGCCCGTTCCAGCACCGTGGTTGGCCTGGGAGGGCAAGCATGAAGGTCACACTGTTCGATTTTCAGAAAGATGCGCTGCACCAGCTTCGCGACAAGCTCTCGGCAGCACGTAATTTCGCGAGCAGCGACAATCCACAAGCGATTGCCTTCTCCGCACCCACAGGCAGTGGCAAGACCATCGTGATGACGGCGCTGTTTGAGGCTATTCTCGACGAGCCCGACGACCAACTGGAATGGCCGCTGGACTGGCAGCCGCAGCCCGATGCTGTGATCCTTTGGATTTCAGATATGCCCGAGCTCAACGAGCAGACCAAACTCAAGATCGAGAGCAAGTCGGATCGTGTCTACCGGGTGAACCAGCTGATTCCCATCGACTCCAGCTTTGATGCCGAGCGGCTTGAGGGCGGCAAGGTGTATTTCATTAACACCCAGAAACTGGGCAACGACAAGCTGTTGACCAAGGTTGGTGACGGCCGCAACTGGTCGATCTGGACCACGCTGACGAATACAGCGAAGGTAATCCCGAATCGGTTTTATGTCGTGATCGACGAGGCGCACCGAGGAATGGCGGGCGGCAAGGGCGCAAAGGAGGCGCAAACCCTGATGCAGCGCTTCCTGCTCGGCTTCCCTGAAGCAGGCCTGATCAAGATGCCGCTGGTCATCGGCATATCAGCCACGCCCAAGCGCTTTATGGATCTGCTGGAGCACGCACCCCACACCGTGCATAAGGTAACTATTCCGCCCGATGAGGTTCGTCTGTCCGGCCTGCTGAAAGATCGCATTCTGATCCATCACCCTGAATCGGCCACTACAGCAGAGATGGCGCTTCTCGAAGAAGCGGCACGTCGCTGGGCGCAGATGACGACAGCCTGGGCCAACTACTGCAAGGAAGAAGGCGAGCAGCCGATCTGGCCTGTGTTGGTGGTGCAAGTCGACAACGCCACGGCCAATGCCGTAACGAAGACGAGCCTAACCGATGCACTGAGCGTCATCGAGAGTGCCATTGGTCGCCGCCTCAACGAGGGGGAGGTAGCGCACGCCCTGCACGACAGCGGTGACATCGACGTGGGTGGCCACAAGGTGCGGAAAGTCGATGCGTCGCGCATCGATGCCGACAAGAATATCGGGGTAGTGTTTTTCAAGACCAGTCTCTCCACAGGTTGGGACTGCCCGCGAGCGGAGGTGATGATGTCCTTCCGCCGCGCAGAGGATCACACTTACATCGCCCAGCTGCTGGGTCGAATGGTGCGCACGCCCCTTGCGCGCCGTATCGAGCGCGACGCAGCACTGAACGACGTGCATCTGTTCCTGCCGTATTTCGATACGCAGGCGGTAACCAGCGTGGTCGAGTCACTGCACAACGTCGAGGATGTACCGCCGTCAGAGACCGGTTCAAGTCGCAACCTAGTGGTGCTTGGCCGTCGTGCCGGGATGGAGGCTGTCTTCGCAGCACTGGGAGAGTTGATTACCTACCGTGTCAATGCTGCACGGGCACAGAGCCACTTGCGGCGTCTCATGGCGATCTCGCGCAATTTGACAATCGACGAGATTGACGACGCCGCCTGGGACGGTGCCAAACATCAGATCGTCGCTTGGATGGCGGCGCAGATTACGGACATGAAATCGGCGGGCCAATACGATACGGCCGCGCAGGCCATTACTCGCGTTGGGCTGAAGACCCTGGCGGTGAAGAACGGCACGGGCGTGGCTGAGCCCGAGGCGGACTATCACATCGATGCCTCGGACGTAGACATCGATCGCCTGTTCGAGGAAGCCGGCCGAGCGTTGAGCCATGGGCTACATATGACCTACTGGCAGGCGAACGCTGACCGTGACGCATTGGATGTGAAGGTCGAGGTGATCGTCTTGGCGCGTCACCATCAGGCCATGTCAGCAATGGAATCGGCTGCTGAGAAGGCATTCGACACGATCTACGATACGCACAAAAAAGCGATCGCCAAGCTCAAGGAACAACGGCGCAACCATTACGAGAAGCTGAGGCTGGCAACGGCCAAGCCCGCCGAAGTACCCTGGCATCTGCAAGAGTCCATCGACTTCAAACGCCTGCCCACTGATCCGCAATGGGATCGCCATCTCTACGTAGAGAGTGACGGGCAATTCCGTGCCGGACTAGGCACATGGGAAGCGGGAGTATTGAAGGAAGAGTTGGCGAAGACGGAAGTGATTGGCCTATTCAACCGGGGTATCACCAACGACAACCGCAAGATTATCGCCGCCGAGCTGGCAAAATTCCTGGGCGTCACCGTTCCCGTTCCAGACTCGTTCGAGGGCATTCCGGTACTGAACAATTTGAAGTCCTGGTACTTCGGCTTTGAAAATGTTCGCCCCGCTGATCACATTGATGCCCTGTGGAATGTCTTCGCTGCCGGTATTCGCCTCGCTGACTCGGAGGATGCCAAGGTTCGCGATGATTTCGCCACTGCATTCGACAATGCCAATGGCCGTCGTGGGGTGGCTTGGAATCTCACCTTTGGCCTCTATTGGGTGAGGCCTTGGGCATTCCTGAGTCTGGATAGTGGTTCGCAAAGTTACATCACAAAAGCGCTGGGCATTCCTATCGGCTTGCACGGTCCTAAGAAGCGCTGCAATGCGGCCGATTACCTGACGGTGATGGATACCTTGGAATCAAAATTCCAAGATGAAGATTTTCCGGTTCACTCATTTCCTGAACTGTCGCTGGCAGCATGGAATTACAAGGAGCCCGGGACCAGCCCATCGGAGCCAGAAGAGGAAGATACGGACGTAGGAGAAGCAGCAGTGAGCGATGAAATTGCTGACCTGTCTGCCGAGCCCTATTCTATCGACGACATTCTGGCTGACGGCTGCTTCATGGAACGCGCCGAACTAGAACGGCTGATTGATCGCCTGCGCGCCAAGAAAAACTTGATTCTGCAAGGCCCGCCCGGCACAGGGAAAACCTGGCTGGCGAAACGCTTGGCCTTTGCCCTGATTGGTCAGCGCGATCACCGCAAGCTGCGGGCAGTCCAGTTCCACCCGAATCTCTCTTATGAGGATTTTGTGCGTGGCTGCCCGCGAGTGGTTCCGCCAAGTGGTCGCTACAGAGATCGGCCCCTTACTCGATGAATACTGGTTTGATGCATTGGACAAGTCACGGGCCGCACAACAGCGCCTGATTGAGGGCCTGTAATGGTTTCGGTTGCTGCAGCGGATGCTGTTGCTCTGGATACTCCTGGGCACGTTGGGCGCATCCCTGTTCGCAACCTGTGGCTGTTGATGCTTTATGCCTCCGACCTCTTTCGCCAAATTGGCCGGAAAAAGGTTTCCGTTGAGGACAATCCGGACGACATTCCCGACCTGGTGGCAGAGATATTGGCTCATGCCGTCGAGGATCGCCTGTACCGCAATCTCAGCTCGGGTTTTAGGCAGCGAGAGGCTGAGCTAAGTCGGGTGCGTGGACGCATCGATTTGCTGACCACAGAACGACACCTGCTTCTTGCCCGTGGAAAAGTGGCTTGCCGGTTTGAGGAACTAACAATCGACACACCGCGAAACCGCTATGTTCTCGCTGCACTTGAAGTCATTTCCGGCGTAGTGCGCCAGCCGGCAATTTCACATCGCTGCCGGAAGCTGGCAAATGCGCTGAAGAGACTCGGTGTATCAGGCATTCGCCCGACTCGTGCGGAAGTCAGCACCGATCGGTTCGGCCGCCACGATGCGAACGATCGATTTATGGTTGCGGCGGCCAAGTTGGCATTGGATATCGCTCTCCCCACCGAGGATGACGGCAGCGAGTTTCTAGCCTCACCAGACCGCGACGAGATGTGGGCACGTCGCCTGTATGAAAAAGCGGTGGCTGGCTTTTACGATGTTGTGCTGTCACCCGGCGGATGGAAGATTTATGCCGGAAAGCCCCTGAGCTGGCAGATCGCTCAAAAAACTGTGGGTATCGATGCGATCTTGCCGTCCATGCGCACGGATGTAGTGCTCGATCATGTTGGCGATGGCCGTCGCATCGTCATCGACACTAAATTCACATCAATAGTGACGAAGGGCTGGTTCCGGGAAGCCTCGTTGCGTAGCGGTTACGTCTATCAGATTTATGCTTACCTGATGTCGCAGACGGGAGGCGCTGACCCCATGAATCAGGAGGCTGCCGGTTTGCTGTTGCATCCATCGATTGGAGAGTTGGTTGATGAAACCGTGGTTATCCAGGGACATCCAATCCGCTTTGCAACGGTCGATCTATCTGCCCCCGCAAGCGCCATACGTCAGCGGTTGCTCGAAATGGTTGCTTTCCCTGTGCATTAACTACGGCAGAGGCAAGAGCAACTCGGCCTCGCGAATGCGCCTCGCAACGAGGCCCGGAAGTACCCGTCCCCCGCCGTAGATCCATCTACACAATTCAACACCAGCCTGCTGCCAGTCTCTCTGGTTGATTCTTCTCCGCAGTGTCGACGTCTGCAAACGACCCGCACCAAGGTTGAACGTGAAATCCACGATGGCCGCGAGTCGCCCCTCGCGCTCGGTGGCCAGTACCGGACAGTAGCGCAGTGTGGCGGCGACCGCTGACTGGAGATCGCGAGCCAGATAAACCTCGGCTTCGGCCTCGCTGATCGGTTGGTGCTTTGAGTCGCAGAGGTGGCCGTAACCAATCGTCCAGAAGCCTGCGGGGCACACATAGGGGATGGCAGTGATTTCGATTCCACGCTTTTCCTTACGTTCGAACCCCTCGAAGCTTTTGGCCAGCTCGATAGCTGCCTGCGGTACTTCAATCACGGCCGCACCCGGTCAAACACGCGCCCAAGGAACCAGAAGTTCAGCACGCCGGCCCACAGTGCTTGATCCGCATCTGTCCAGGCATGCAGGATCGCCGTACCCCAACCAGCACCAGCGGTCACGGCAGCCACAAACGCCGCCGTCTTCGCCGCACAATAAAGCAGCATGAACCAGTACGTAATCACCGGGCGCACGCTGATCGACAATGCATCGGCCCAGCGCACGCCGGAACGCTGCCCCTGCGCCACTACCGCCTCGCGCAAGGCATCGATGGCTCCGGTATTCCACGCCGCATCAGCGGCGGCACCAATCTCGCCCATACGTTGGGCACCGCGCAGTTTCTCGAACTCCAGCGCCTTGTCCTGCATCGCCAATTCGTGACTGCGCTCGCCATTGCGATCCATCCATTTCAAGATCTCCGGTGCGAGCCTGAACGCCCCGCCGAGAAGACCACCGAGCAAGGTCTCGATCATGGTGGGCCTCCGAACAGCTTAAGTTTCACGAAGGCACCCGCCAGCAACGCCATGACCAGGCCGGTAACCAGCATCTTCACGATGGTCAGGCCGGCGGTCTTCTTGGCCTCGTTGAAGGCATCGAGCAGGTTGCGCAATTCACGTATGTCGTGCGCTGCATCCTCGCCATCGAGCCCGACCTCATGCAGCGCATGCCGAGCACCGCGTTCAGCGGCACGCTCCAGAATCGCCTCGAATTCATCCTGCGGCAGCGTCACCATCTTTCGCCGCTCGATTTGTTCTTCTCCTGCGTATTTCGCGGCATCGTGACCGATGATTTCGCCGGAACGTGACCGGCATTTCGCGAAAGCGTGACCGCGATTTCGCGCTGAACGTGA
>JAIFNM010000193.1:19150-23036 GCA_020047725.1 Betaproteobacteria bacterium | reverse complement strand
GGAACGCCTATTGACAAGCCTTCCAGAGCCGAATGGCAGCATTTTCCGTTTCCTGGAATCGTTTGAACCAATCTGCCACACGAAACGACCCTGAAAAGTTTATGGCTACAAAAACCGAGGACCTCGCGAAACACACGCCAATGATGGTCCAGTATCTTGGGCTGAAGGCGCAGCATCCTGGCCTCCTGCTGTTTTACCGGATGGGCGATTTCTACGAGCTGTTCTTCGAAGATGCCGAAAAGGCAGCCCGCCTGCTCGACATCACGCTGACCACGCGCGGCCAGAGCGCCGGCAAACCGATCAAAATGTGCGGCGTGCCCTACCATTCGCTGGAGCCTTATCTCGCCCGACTGGTCAAGCTCGGTGAATCGGTGGTGATCTGTGAACAAGTCGGTGATCCAGCGACCAGTAAAGGCCCCGTCGAACGCGCCGTATCACGCATTGTTACTCCCGGCACGCTGACCGACGCGGCGCTGCTCGACGAAAAGCGCGACATCCTGCTGCTGGCAGTAGCGGCTAACCGGCAAGTCGCCGGATTGGCGCGGCGAGTTCCGGATCACCGAAATCGCACTGGAAAAACTTTCAGCAACGCTCGACCGTATCCGCCCAGCGGAAATCGTCGTTGCAGAAGGCCTCGAACTCTCTTTCACTCCCGACGCTGCGCTCACCCGCCAGCCGAGCTGGCATTTCGACAGTGAAGCGGCAACGCGTGAACTCTGCGCTCACTTTCACACCGCCTCGCTCTCCGGCTTTGGCGCCGACGGGTTACGCCCGGGGATCGCCGCGGCCGGCGCCTTGCTACGCTACGCGCAAGCGACACAAACCCGCGCCCTGCCCCATATCCAGGCGCTCAGCGTCGAGCGCGACGGCGCCTTTCTCGGCCTCGACACGGCGACCCGGCGCAATCTCGAACTCACTGAAACCCTGCGCGGCCAGCCCGCGCCAACCCTGTGCAGCCTGCTCGACACCTGCATCACCTCGATGGGCGCGCGTTTTCTGCGTCACGCCCTGCACCATCCACTGCGCAACCCGGCCATTCCGACGGCTCGCCTGGCCGCGATTGAAACCTTGCTCGATGACGGCGGCCGCACGCTGCGCGTCGTGCGTCAGGCACTGCGTGGCTTTGCCGACATCGAACGCATTGCCGGACGCATCGCTCTCTTCAGCGCTCGCCCGCGCGACCTCTCCAGCCTGCGCGACAGCCTGCATCGCTTGGCCGAACTGCGCGAACCACTGCATGACGCACCGGCACAGCTGCTCGTCGAACTGGCCACGCCGTCGGCCGTGCTCGACCTGCTGACACGCTCAATTCTCCCCGAACCGTCAGCGCTGATTCGCGACGGCGGCGTGATTGCCAACGGCTTTGATGCCGACCTCGACGAACTGCGCGCGCTGAACGACAACTGCGGCAGCTTCCTCGTCGACCTTGAAGCACGCGAACGCGAGCGCAGCGGCATCGCCAACCTCAAGGTCGAATACAACCGGGTGCACGGTTTCTACATCGAGATCACCAACGCCAACGCCGCGAAAGTGCCGGAAGACTATCGCCGCCGGCAGACGCTTAAGAACGCCGAACGCTACATCACGCCGGAATTGAAGGCGTTTGAGGACAAGGCGCTGTCGGCGCAAGATCGCGCCCTGGCGCGCGAAAAGATGCTCTACGAGGGCGTCCTGACGGCCTTGCAGGCCGATCTGCCGCAGCTGCAGCGCATTGCCCGCGCGGTTGCGCACACCGACCTGCTGGCCTGCTTTGCCGACATCGCGCTGGCACGCAACTACTGCCGTCCGCTGTTTTCCGAAGAACCCGGCCTGCTGATCGAAGGTGGCCGTCACCCGGTCGTCGAGGGTGAACTGACTGGAGGCGAATCGTTCATCGCCAACGACACCAAGCTCGGCGACGGACGCCGCCTGCTGCTCATCACCGGCCCGAACATGGGCGGCAAATCGACCTACATGCGGCAGACGGCGCTGATCGCGCTGATGGCACACATCGGCAGCTTCGTTCCTGCCACGCGCGTGGTGCTCGGCCCACTCGACCAAATTTTCACGCGTATCGGCGCGTCCGACGACCTCGCCTCCGGACGCTCGACCTTCATGGTCGAAATGACCGAATCGGCGGCCATCCTGCACCACGCCACCGAGCGCAGCCTGGTGCTGATGGACGAAGTCGGGCGCGGCACGTCGACCTTCGACGGCATGGCGCTGGCTTTCGCCATCTGCCGCCATCTGGTTGAGAAGAATCGCGCTTTGACGCTGTTCGCCACGCACTACTTCGAACTGACCCTGCTCGCCAACGAATATGCCGACCTGGCTAACGTGCATCTCGACGCCGTCGAGCACGGCGAGCGCATCGTCTTTCTGCACGCCGTCGAGGAAGGCCCGGCCAACCAGAGTTACGGCATCCAGGTCGCCGCACTGGCCGGAATTCCAGGCTCGGTGCTCAAGGCGGCACGGCGCCAGCTGCGCGAGTTCGAGCAACGCGCATCGGTCAATCCGCTGCAGCCTGACCTTTTTGCGTCGCCGTTGCCAAACTACCCGGAACCACTCGAAGCGGAGCCTCATCCGGCCATGCTGAAGCTGGCGGCCATCGACCCCAACGAACTGACACCAAAGCAGGCGCTCGACGCACTCTACGAACTCAAAGCACTGAGCAAATGAAGCGCCTGCTGGCATCGCTGTGCGTGCTCTTTGCCTTCAGCGTACAGGCCGAAACCTGGCGCTTTGCGCTGATCGGCGACACGCCCTACAGCGACCGGGAGCGACGCGAACTGCCTCGAATGCTGCGCGACATTGCCGCAGAACAGCCGTCGTTCATCATCCATGCCGGCGATATCAAGAGTTCGTCCTCAAAATGCAGCGATGAAATCTTCCTTGATCGCCACGCGCTGTTCAACGCCTCGGCCGTACCGTTCATCTACACCCCTGGAGACAACGAGTGGACGGATTGCGAGCACCTCGTTTCCGGCCATTTCAATGAACTTGAGCGCCTGGGCAAACTGCGCGAAATCTTCTTCGCCAAACCACTTTCGCTCGGCAAAACCAGAATTCCGGTCGAGCAGCAATCCGCGGCCTATCCAGAAAACCTGCGCTGGCGACTCGGCCCCGTTCTCTTTGTGACGCTCAACGTCCCCGGCCCGAATAACAACTTCGGCATGGGCCAGAAGGCGAGTTCAGAGTTTCTGGCACGCAGCCCGGTCGTGATCGACTGGCTGAAACAGGGATTTTCCAGCGCCCGCCGTGGGAAATCAGCCGGTATCGTCATCGTCATGCAGGGCAATCCTGGCTTAAAGCACTTCGCCGCCGGGTTTGCGCACATTGGCTATCGCGAGTTGCTTGAAGTCCTGCGTCAGGAAACGATCAACTTCCCCGGCCAGGTACTTCTGATACATGGCGATACGCACTGGCAGCGCATCGATCATCCACTGCGCCACCCGGAAACAAAAAAGCCGATCACCAATTTCACCCGTGCTGAGACTTTTGGTTACCCCTTCATGGGTTGGGTCAATGCCGTCATCGACAACGAAACCGCCGAAATTTTTCGCTTTGAGGTGCGAGAGTACAAACCCAACTCGCTGATGCACAAATAAAAAACGCAGCCACCGCTGCGTTTTTTGGTCATCCCGACTGATCAATCGTCGTGATCGCAATCGCCATCGTGAATGTGCCCGTGCTCGATTTCCTCGGCACTGGCCGGACGCACAGCAGTCACCGTGCAGGTAAACACCAGCGCCATTCCGGCCAGGGGATGGTTGCCGTCGAGCACGACCTTGTCGTCAGCAATTTCGGTGACGCGATAGATCAGGATATCGTCGTCATCGCCACTATCCGGCACGCCTTCAAACTGCATGCCGACCTCCAGTTCCTTGGGGAAACCCTTGCGCGACTC
>JAIFNM010000193.1:0-19092 GCA_020047725.1 Betaproteobacteria bacterium | reverse complement strand
ACCTTCTTTTCGTGGACAGCCTCTTCAATCATCGGGAAGATATCGTCATAGCCGCCATGAATATAGACCAGCGGTTCCTGTCCGGCATCAACGAGAACGCCATCGGGATCGGTCACGCTATAGTCAAGAGTAACAACCGTATTTTTTACAACTTGCATGTTCATTTATTGATTTCCTTCACCGCACGCAGGACATCCAGCGCATGGCCTTTGGCGTTGACTCCGTAAAGCACGAGTTGGAGAACGCCTTGTTTGTCGATAACGAAAGTCGAACGCACGATGCCGTGTTTCTTGACACCATCGACCTCTTTCGCCTGCCACACACCATATTGCTTGCACACCACACCCTCAGAATCAGACAACAGCCGAACGGAGATGCCATGCTTGTCACGAAATTCCGCGTGCTTCATGCACTCGTCGCGACTGAGGCCGATCACGGTACAGTCATGACGCGAAAACTCATCTTCGTGATCAGAAAAATCGGTTGCTTCAAGCGTACAACCCGGTGTGTCGTCTCGGGGGTAGAAAAACAGGATGACATTCTTCTTGCCGTGAAACTGGGCAATATCAATGGACTCCATATCCGCATCGGGGAGGACGAACATCGGTGCAACCTGTCCAACTTTCAGCATTTTTCCTCCTCCAAGACCTGACCCGTACGCACGATAGCGATAAGGTCAGCTGGATTCTAACCAAGCTTCTCTCGCCTGACTACAAGAAATCGATGCCACTATCACGTTACAATGGATTGAGACGAAGGCAAGATTCCTTACCGGGGGAGTCCGCCACTTTTTTGAGACTGCCAGCCCTGTAAAAAATTCCATTATTTGAAGGAGGCTCCATGACCCGCCCGCCACGTATACTGCGCTTGTTGTCCCTGCCGACTTTGCTGCTCGCCATTCCGGCCTTTGCTGCATCGACAGTCATTGAGTTGTCCTCCGAAGCGAGTCGCCCAGCTGCCAACGATCTGGTTCGCGCATCAATCTCCGCAGAGTCCGCCGGAACAACACCCAGCGAACTGTCAAAACAAGTTAACCGCCTTATTGCTGATGCATTGAAAATCGCCAAGACCTACCCGAGTGTAAAAACACAGAGCGGTGGAACCACCACTTATCCCGTATACTCAAAAAGCGGGAAGATCGAATCATGGCGTATGCGTTCCGAGCTTTTACTTGAGTCCGGCGATGTCGCCACTTTCTCTGAACTGCTTGGCAAACTGCAAACAACGCTCGCCGTCTCAAATCTTGCGCTGCAACCGTCTCCCGACACTCGCAGGAAGGTTGAAAACGAAGCGATGCTTGATGCCCTGTCTGCGTTCAAAGCGCGTGCCACGGTGATTGCAGACGCCTTGGGCAAGCCCTATCACATCAAGCAGCTTACGGTAAATACCAGCGGAATAATCGTTCAACCAATGTTCCGTGCTGCTGCTAAATCGATGCTTTCGGAGTCCGCACCAATGCCTGTAGATGCCGGCGAATCACAGGTAAGCACAACGATTTCGGGGCAAATCGAGCTTGAATAAGACATGCCCGAAGTATCCCCGTGAAACCTTCTACTTATTTTTTTCCGGAACAGGTTTCTCGCTAACTTTTTCCGTCGGAGATTTCTCAGGGATCTGGACGAAGACCTCGTCCTGTTTGATCATGCCAAGCTCGAAACGCGCGCGCTCCTCTATAGCGTCGTAGCCTTGCTTGAGGTCTCGAACCTCGGCATCGAGACCGGCATTACGGATTTCGAGCTTTTTATTGCCGTCCTTCTGCAGTTGCAACTGATTGCCGACATCCCAGACCCGCAGCCAGCCCCCCTTGCCAATCCATAGTGGATACTGCAACAGCACAAGCAGGGCGACCAGCGCGACAGAAAGCCAGCGCATTGATTCAGTGAGGAGTCAGGCGTGAAGAGTCTGCAGAAAAACCAGTGACCTGGTTTTTACCGAGACTCCTGACTCCTGCCCCAGACTCATTACCGAAGGTTGTAAAAGGCTTCGCGACCGGGATAGCCGGCTGTATCGCCCAGATCTTCTTCGATGCGCAGCAGCTGGTTGTACTTGGCGATGCGATCCGAACGCGACAACGAACCCGTCTTGATCTGCAGCGCATTCATGCCGACGGCAATGTCGGCGATGGTGCTGTCTTCGGTCTCGCCCGAGCGATGTGAAATGACCGCCGTGTACCCTGCACGCTTGGCCATTTCAATAGCGGCAAAAGTCTCTGAAAGCGTACCGATCTGGTTGATCTTGATCAGGATCGAGTTGGCAATACCCTGCTTGATGCCTTCCTTGAAGATTCGAGTGTTGGTCACGAAAACGTCGTCGCCAACGATCTGGATTTTCTTGCCCAGACGATCAGTCAGCAGCTTCCAGCCTTCCCAATCGCCTTCGGCCATGCCATCCTCGATCGAAACAATTGGGAACAGATCAGCCAGATTGGCCAGGTAATCAACGAGCTGCGCTGAGGTCAGTTGCAGACCTTCACCCGCCAGCTGATATTTGCCGTCCTTGTAGAACTCGGAAGCCGCACAGTCCAGACCGATCAACACATCTTCACCGGGGAAATAGCCAGCGGCTTCGATCGCTTGCACCACCAGTTGCAGACCTTCGGCGTGGCTGGCGAGATTGGGGGCAAAACCACCTTCATCGCCAACCGCCGTGGAAAAACCTTTCTTGTCGAGCAACTTCTTCAGCGCATGGAAAACCTCGGCTCCACAACGCAGTGCTTCGCGGAAGGAATTCTGGCTGACCGGAAGGATCATGAATTCCTGGAAATCCAGACTGTTATTGGCGTGCTGACCGCCGTTGATGATGTTCATCATAGGCACCGGCATCTGCATCGGGCCGGAACCACCGAAATAGCGATATAGCGGCAATCCAGACTCTTCCGCTGCAGCCTTGGCCACGGCCATCGACACGGCCAGCATGGCGTTTGCGCCGAGACGGGATTTGTTCTCGGTGCCATCGAGCTGGATCAGCGTCTGGTCGATGAAGGCCTGCTCCTGGGCATCTAAGCCGATGATCGCTTCGGCAATCTCGGTATTGACGTTTTCAACGGCCTGCATAACCCCCTTGCCGAGATAACGTGTCGCATCGCCATCACGTAGCTCGATGGCCTCACGTGAGCCAGTGGACGCACCTGAAGGCACGGACGCACGCCCCATGACCCCGGATTCGAGCAATACATCGCATTCAACCGTGGGGTTGCCTCGGGAATCAAGAATCTCGCGGGCAACAACATCAACGACAGAGCTCATGTTTCTTCCTTTATCTCAAAGATACGTACTGAAGCATTCGTAAGCGGCAAACACCGTCCACGATTAATGCATTTCCTCGAAACCGGCGCCCTTGACCAGACGATCCAGCTCGACCAAAGTCTTCAACAGGCTTTCCATGCGCTGCAGCGGCCAGCTATTGGGACCGTCGGACAGCGCTTTTTCAGGGCACGGATGCGTTTCCATGAACAGGCCGGCAATTCCCACGGCTACTGCCGCGCGCGCCAGCGCCGGAACAAATTCGCGCTGACCACCGGAAACCGTTCCTTGCCCGCCTGGCAGCTGTACCGAATGCGTTGCGTCGAATACGACCGGGCACATCGTTTCGCGCATGATCGCCAGACTGCGCATATCGGACACGAGATTGTTGTAGCCAAAGGATGCGCCGCGCTCGCAAACCATGAGGTTATTGGCGCCGGCATTGGCTTCCCTGGCCTTGGCGACGACATGCTTCATGTCACCCGGAGCCAGGAACTGCCCCTTCTTGATGTTCACCGGCTTGCCGCAAGCGGCCACCGCGTAGATAAAGTCGGTTTGCCGGCACAGAAAGGCCGGCGTTTGCAACACATCGACAACCGAGGCGACCGCCGCAATGTCTTCTTCGCTATGCACATCGGTCAACACTGGCACGCCGATCTGACGACGAACCTCCGAGAGAATGTGCAGGCCATCGTCAAGTCCTGGACCGCGCGCCGACGTGCCGGAACTGCGATTGGCCTTGTCGTAGGAGGCCTTGAAAATGTAAGGCACACCGAGACGGGCGCAGATTTCCTTCACCTGCCCGGCTACGTCGATGCAAAGTTCAAGCGACTCGGCGGTGCACGGCCCGGCGATCAGGAAAAATGGCTGATCCAGACCGACGTCAAAGTCGCAAAGCCTCATTTCTTCGCCTTGCTTTCGATGGCCGCACGAACAAAAGACGTAAAGAGCGGATGACCGGTGCGTGGCGAGGAAGTGAATTCCGGATGGAACTGGCAGCCGACGAACCACGGATGCGCGTGCGGACCTTCCTTGGGAAGTTCGACCATTTCGCACAGATCGGTAACCGGCGCACGCCCGGACACGATCAGGCCTTTGTCCTCAAGTAAACCGAGCAAAGTGTTGTTAACTTCGTAACGATGGCGATGACGCTCGACGATCTCAGGTTTGCCGTAAATCTCGCGCGCTAGCGTGCCTTCGCCCAGGTTACAAACCTGCCCGCCAAGACGCATGGTGCCGCCAAGGTCCGAACTCTCGTCACGTTTCTCGATCTTGCCCGAAGCATCCTGCCACTCGGTAATCAGTGCGATCACCGGGAAGGGCGACGCCTTGTCGAATTCGGTACTGTGTGCACCTGCCATGTCAGCCACATTGCGTGCATATTCGACAACGGCCAGTTGCATGCCAAGACAAATGCCCAGATACGGCACCTTGTTCTCACGGGCATAGCGAATCGCCGCGATCTTGCCTTCGGTCCCGCGCCGGCCAAAGCCGCCCGGCACCAGAATGGCATCCATCCCCGTCAATGGATCACAGCCCTTGCTCTCAACTTCTTCGGAATCGATGTAGTGGATCTTGACCTTGCTGCGCGTGTACATCCCGGCGTGAATCAGCGCTTCAGTCAGTGATTTATACGACTCGGTGAGGTCGACGTACTTGCCGACAAAGGCCACATTGACCGTGAGCTCCGGATGTTCAAGCGCATTGACCAGATTCTTCCACAGTGTGAGATCGGCAGCCTTGGCCAGGATGTTTAGCTTGTGACAAACGATCTCGTCAAGCATCTGGTCGTGCAGCATGGCGGGAATTTTGTAGATCGAGTCGGAATCCAGGCACTCGATCACCGCTTCGCTCTGCACATTGCAGAACAGGGCGATCTTTGCCTTTTCCTCTTCCGGAACGTGGCGATCTGCACGGCAAAGCAGCACATCGGGCTGAATACCGATTTCACGGAGTTCCTTGACCGAATGCTGCGTCGGCTTGGTCTTCAGTTCACCGGCGGTCGGAATGTAAGGCAGCAACGTGAGATGGATAAAACAGGCGTTGTTGCGCCCGGCCTGCAGCCCCATCTGACGGATCGCTTCGAGGAATGGCAGCGACTCGATGTCGCCAACCGTGCCGCCGACTTCGACGATAGCCACATCGGCGCCTTCAGCACCGCGCCGAATGTGCGTCTTGATCTCGTCGGTAATGTGCGGGATGACCTGAACCGTCTTGCCGAGATACTCACCGCGCCGCTCCTTCTTGATCACCGTTTCATAGATTTGCCCGGTGGTGAAGTTATTACGTCGGCTCATCTTGGCGCTGGTAAAGCGCTCGTAATGCCCCAGATCAAGGTCAGTTTCGGCGCCGTCTTCAGTGACGAACACCTCACCGTGCTGGAACGGACTCATCGTTCCGGGATCGACGTTGATGTAGGGATCAAGCTTGATGTGGGTGATCTTGATGCCACGGGACTCTAGAATCGCACCCAGAGACGCAGCAGCGATGCCTTTTCCGAGGGAGGAAACCACTCCGCCGGTTACGAAAACATATTTGGTCATGGAGATATCTGCAGCGGGAAAGCCGAATTGTAGCCGAAAAACAGGACAAGCAAAAAGAGGCGTTTTGAATTCCGGATCGGCGATACCAGCCATCCTGATCACAATCGTTTATGATTAGTGCTTGATTCAGACCCAAGGCGACAGCGAGACCTACATGAGCATGAGCACTACCATTCGCGGCAGCAACAGTCGCAATTCCGCCCTCGCAGAGGCTGGTCGCATGACGTTAATGATCGTTTTCGGAGCACTTGCGCTGTCACTTGCCGCCTGCGGGAAACAATCGGAAAAAACCAATGCTCCGGTCACGGCAGAGGCGCCTTCTGCTGCCAACTCCACCCTGACAGATGCCGCCATCAAGGGTGACCCTGCCTCAGCCAAGGCCTTGATTGAGGCAGGCGCTGACGTCAACGCCAAAGACAACCTTGGCAGAACGCCACTGCACATGGTCGCCTTTCATGGTCACCTGAAGCTTACCGAACTCCTGATCGTCAGCGGCGCAGACATCAATGCCAAGGATCATGTCGGCATGACACCCCTGCATGCAGCCGTGCTATCGGGGGGCCGGCAAGAAGTGCAACTCTTGCTGGACAAGAAGGCGGATATCAAAGCCAAATCGGGAGCTGGACAAACCGCTCTGCACCTTGCCGCAGCTACCGGCCAGCCCAAGTTGTCGAAATTTCTGATCGAACGCGGCGCCGATCCGGAAAGCAAGGACTCGAACGGAAAAACGCCTTTGTCCTATGCTGTCCAGAACAAGCATCCGCAAACAACGGCCGTGCTGGAAGCATATTCACCGCAACAATGATTCAGGGCATGTTCAGCCACAACTGACTGATCAACACACTACCGGGTGCTACATCGCCTCGCCGCCTCTGATAAGGCCGACGGCAATACCCTCGATCTCCACCGACTGTTCGCGCGTATCGACGATGATCGGATAGAAATCAGGATTCTCGGCTATCAGCTCTACGATGCTGCCGTGCTGACGGAAGCGTTTGACAGTCACATCGTCTTCCAGCCGGGCCACGACGATCTGTCCATTGCGCGCTTCACTGCTGCGATGCACGGCCAGCAGGTCGCCATCCATAATTCCGGCATTGATCATTGACAGGCCGCGCACGCGCAACAGGAAATCGGCGCGCGGCTTGAACAGACTGGCGTCGAGCGCGTAGCGGCCTTGCACGTTTTCCACTGCAAGGATCGGGCTGCCTGCAGCCACACTACCGATGAGCGGCAAGCCAAGTTGCTCGACAAGCCGTATGCCGCGAGCCGAACCGGGTTCAAGGACGATAATGCCTTTCTTGGCGAGCGCCTTGAGATGCTCTTCAGCCGCATTGTGCGAGGCAAAACCGAAGGCGTTGGCGATTTCCGCTCGCGTTGGTGGCGCACCCAGAACCTCCAGCGTGTTGCGAATGAAATCGAGAATTTCCTGTTGTCGCGGGGTAAGCTTAATCATGACCACGGCCTCCTGTTCAGATACTGTAATTTTATACAGCAATACACAAAAGACAAGGAAAAATGAGCCCGGTTAGCACACGCTTTAGGATATTCCGATGCGATCAGGATATTTTGTGGCAATTCCGAACAATTTCTGCTTTACTTTGAACCATGAGCGATGTCTTCCATTTTTTAACCAGCGACGACCTTCGGCTCTTGGCTGAAAAAGCCAAGCGCGTCGCGTATTCACACGGAGAGATCGTGCTGAGCGAGGGTCACGAGGCGAAAGGGATATTCGTTCTTCGTTCAGGGCGCGTGAAAATCGAGAAGCGCTTCACTCAGTTGCCACACACGATCACAACGCTGGGGCCGGGTGAAGTCTTTGGCGAGGTATCGTTTGTTGACAGCCAGCAGACCAGCGCGTCCGTTATAGCGATCGAGCCTTCCGAAGCGGATGTCCTTGAACGAGCCGATGTATTTTCTCTACTGGCTTCGGTGCCGGGTCTATCAAGCCGGTTTTATCAGTCGCTGGCGCTCAAACTGGCTGAGAGATTGCGCGCAACGACCGACAATCTGGCAGGTCTTTAGGGGATCATTAACCATTCTCGCTGAGTCGCTTTACTGTCCATCGAGCTTAGCCGTCAGGCGCTGTTGACCCTTGCCGGCCACCAATAATTCACCAGCGAACTAAATCGTAGGGTCTTTTTCTTTTTACGCGATCAAAGATAGCGCACAGCATCTTCGAAATTCATTCTAAATTCTGGCAAATCGGCACGAGCAAAACGCGCCAGTACGAAAGCCCGTTGTATCTTTGGGACACCCATCAGTTGCGCCAATGAAAAAGCGATATCGGAAGCAACATCGTTACTCTTTTCATCTACGACAACGTTCATCGTATTCAGCCGCATCGTTTTTTTCTCAACGCGAACGTAGCGCTCTGGATGTTCAAGGACTTCGCGCAAAGACTCCAACTCCCCTTCCATTGTTGACTGAGGACTGCCCATAGCTTCAACCTGGCGCTCATTCGCCAGAAGCTCAGCTTCAAGCGCCAACTCCTCACCCTGAGCCGCCGGTGCCGATCCAAAAACCGAGCCGAGACCAGGCCCATGCTGCCGTAATAAACGCAGCCGGGAACGAATCAAAGCCCTCTTTTCTTCCAGGTCCCGACGTTCGGACCGCTCCTCACCGATTTCTGACAACGCTTGAGCGACCAGGTATTCATACGCCTGCGTACCCAGTAAACGCAGAACTTCCGATTTTTCATGCCCACAAATGCGCACCTGATGTTCGGAAAAGCCGACAACCGCTTGCGCCACCTCACGTTGCACAACGTCGCCCTGCAACGACATGCCGAATACATCCTGTTCGCAATACACCATACCGAGAATGAAGCAGGCCTCATCCATAGAAGGATATTTGTCGAAGAGTGTGCGAAGATTATTCGAGCGTCCGACTGCCGAAGAAATGTCCGACGCAGCGACAAAAAAAGCTCTCAAGGCCGGATCGGTTGACCAACTGGCCGTTGACACCTGAATCGGCGGTGGCAGCGACAAGAGCAGCTCTTGGATATAGCTAACGCTGATTTCCACTGCAGGAGCCAGACGTTCCTGGTACGAACGGACAAGCTTCAATCGCGGATTGGTTAGCGTAACGGCCTTTTCGATTGCCCGCGCCATCATTTCATCGGACAGGCAATCAGGGTCAAACTGTGATTGACGATTCTTGAACCAGTCGAGAATACCCATGAACTAACCTATTACGCGATCAAAACATGCGGTTGTCGGTATAGCGATGGGCTGTTCAGCGGCACCATGGTTTCTGAACGAATCTTGCTGATCAATCATGAAAGCCGGTTGCCCCCCGCTTTCATGATCTCAAATCAAGGCTAAGCCAGAGTAGAATCAAGCAAAAGGATGACGACGCAGAATCGTCTCATCACGCTCTGGCCCGGTCGATATGATATCGATCACGACATCGCACAAAGCCTCAATACGTGCGAGGTAAGCTTGTGCGGCGAAGGGAAGCGCCTCGTACGTAGTTGCACCCACTGTAGATTGACTCCAGCCGGCCATGGTCTCGAAAATAGGCTCGCAGCCAACTACCTCATCGGAGCCCATTGGCAGCAAGTCGATGATCTTTCCGTCGAGCTTGTAGCCAGTGCAAATCTTCAGTTCGGGCAAGCCGTCCAGTACATCAAGCTTGGTGATACACACACCAGTGACACCATTGATCTGGATCGAACGCTTTAGCGCCGGTACGTCAAACCAGCCACAGCGACGCTTGCGGCCAGTCACCGTACCGAATTCGCGGCCAACTTGCGACATCTGATGCCCCGGCTGGCCAACCGCCTCAATATCAAGCTCACTTGGGAATGGACCACCACCAACGCGCGTGCAATAGGCCTTGGTTATACCTAGAACATAGTGAAGCATGCCGGGGCCAACGCCGGCACCGGCTGAAGCCTGCCCAGCAACGCAATTGGACGAAGTCACGAAGGGATAGGTTCCATGATCGATATCGAGTAAAGCGCCCTGAGCACCTTCAAACAGCAGATTCTGTCCGGCCTTGTTGGCCGCGTGCAGGGCTGCAGAAACGTCGACGACCATCGGTTTGATGAACTCGGCATCAGCCATCGCCTGCGCAAGCAAAGTTTCATAGTCAACCGCATCTGCGCCAAGGTATTTAGTCAGGACGAAATTGTGATAGTCGAGATTCTCCTTGAGCTTTTCTGCAAAGCGATCAGGATAGAAGAGATCATAGACCCGCAGGGCACGCCGTGCGACTTTGTCTTCATAGGTCGGCCCGATTCCCTTGCCGGTGGTCCCGATCCGAGAATCAGCGCTCTTGGCCGCTTCGCGAGCGCGATCAAGTGCCGAATGATAGGCGAGAACGAGCGGACAACCCGGGCTAATCTTGAGACGCGAAAGCACCTCGATACCGCCGGATTCAAGCTGCTTGATTTCGGAGAGCAGATGGTGAATGTCGAGCACGACACCGTTTCCGATATAGCAGTTGACACCTTCGTGAACAATACCAGAGGGAACCAGATTGAGCTTGTACACTTTCTCGCCGACAACCAGAGTATGGCCGGCATTGTGCCCTCCCTGAAAACGCACGACGCCCTGGGCGTTATCGGTTAACCAATCGACGATCTTGCCCTTGCCCTCATCGCCCCACTGCGTCCCCACTACTACGACGTTCTTAGCCATTTCAATCAGTCCTTTTAAATTGCTTGAGTAATCCATTGTCCATTGCTCTCGACAAGGCGCCGGTTGCAAAGAGGTCCCTCGCAGCCAGTTTCGCCTGGCAACAGTTCAACGACCACCTCACCCTGCTTACGCAGATCACTTACGCGCTTCGCCAATGTGGAATCCGATGCCGAATACGGAGCCAGAATCGCTCCAGCCGGCTTGCAGCTTGCCGCCAATCGGGCAACTTCACGCAAATCCATGGAAAAACCAGTTGCCGGCCTCGCTCGACCAAAATCCTTGCCAACTCCATCGTAACGCCCGCCTCGCGCTATTGCACTGGGAAATCCCGGATAGTAGGCAGCAAAAACAACCCCGTTATGATAGTGATACCCGCGCAAATCGGCGAGATCGAACGAAAGAGGAAGTTCTGGCATGGCCAACTGTAACTGACGCATTGTTTCGAGTGCGGAGCTTATTTCAGGAAGCGCAGGTAGTTCGCGAGCGGCAACATCCAGCAGGTCAGCCCCGCCATAGAGCTCCGGCAAGCGCATAAGTGCAGAGCGATAAGGCTCCATCAACCTAGCACAGCAATCACGCAAGCTCGGAATGTCCTTGACTTGCATGAGCTGCAATATCCTGGCCTCATCATCCGAGTCGAGACCGGCTGCATTCGCCAGAGCACGAAACACACCGACATGCCCGATATCGATACGAGAGGCCGGAGTACCAGCCGTTTCTAGGGCCGCCGCAAGCAGCCGGATAGCTTCCAGGTCGGCCTCTATGCCAGCATATCCGTAGAGTTCGGCACCGAGTTGAATCGGCTCGCGGCTCGCGGCCTGTGACGCTGGTAGCGTATGCAAAACGCTATCGCAGTAACAAAGACGGGCAACTCCCTGACGGTTGAGCAAATGTGCATCGATGCGCGCAACCTGCGGCGTCATGTCTGCACGCACTCCAAGCGTACGACCGGACAACTGGTCGACCAGTTTGAAGGTTCGCAGTGAAAGATCAGAACCCGAGCCGGTAAGCAAAGAATCCAGATACTCAAGAACGGGGGGCATGACAAGTTCGTAGCCATGCACTCGAAAAAGATCAAGTACCGCCCGGCGAAGTCGCTCAATTTGAGCCGCTTCATGCGGCAGCGCATCAGCAATGTATTCGGGTAACAACCAGTTCATCTAAAAACCATCAACAGAATTATGCCAGCAAGCATCGAGGTCAGACCGATAAAACGGATCTGCCCATCAGTAAGCTGGATCAAACGACGAAATGTTTCGCGCCAGGCGCTCGGGGCAAGAAAAGGAAGCAAGCCCTCAAGCACCAGCATCAGCGCAAAAGCCAGGAACAGACTAGTGTTCATTTACCCGCTTTGTCGCCACCCCTTCCAACACTCTTCATGTACTTGAAGAAATCCGAATTGGGCTCGACGACAATAATGTCACTCTTGTTCTTGAAACTGTTGCGATAGGCTTCGAGGCTTCGATAGAACGCATAAAACTCGGGATTCTGATTGAAGGCCTCGGCATACGTGGTCGTGGCCTTGGCATCCCCTTCGCCCTTCATCTTCTGGGCGTCACGGTAGGCTTCGGCAACGATAACCTCACGCTGCTTGTCTGCGTCGGCGCGAATTTTTTCGGACTCGGCAGCGCCTTCCGAACGCAATTGATTGGCTACGCGCTTGCGTTCTGCTTCCATGCGCCGGTAAACCGATTCACTGACTTCCGTCGGCAGGTCAACACGCTTCACCCGGACATCAACAATCTGGACGCCAATCGTGCGCGCATCAAGATCGGCCTTTTCTCGCATTTGCTCCATGACCTTGTCGCGTTCGCCCGAAACGACGTCAGAAATGGTGCGCTTGCCGAACTCCTCACGCAGTCCGGCATTGACCGTCTGCGACAAACGCGTCTTGGCTCGTACTTCATCGCCTTCAACCGAGATGTAGTAAAGCTTGGGATCAACAATCCTCCACTTGACGTAGGAATCGACCAGCACGTTCTTTTTTTCCGATGTCAGAAAAGATTCGGGTTCCGACGCATCGAGGGTCAATATCCGCTTGTCAAAGTAACGAATGTTCTGGATCAACGGCCACTTGAAGTAAAGCCCGGGCTCGGAAATCACTTCACGCACTTCTCCGAATTGGAAAACAATGGCGTGCTTCCGCTGATCGACAGTAAAAATCGTCATTGCCAGAACAATCAATACCACCGCAACGATAGCAGCCATGAAATTCAAACTATTTTTCATTGCCGTACCTCCCGATCACGCGAACGTAAAGCCTCACGTGAGCGCGTTTCTGCCTTATCCACCAATGGCGGAGCATCACTGGAATTTGCCGATCCGGATCTTACCTGAGCCGGCATCTCGGCGCTGCTGCCGACAATTTCAGACGAAGCCGCGATCGATCCAGCCGCCTGCATCAACTTGTCCAGTGGCAAGTAGAGCAGGTTGCCCTGCCCCTTGGCATCAACCATCACCTTGCTGGTACTGGAGTAAACCTGCTGCATGGTTTCAAGATACATCCGGCTACGTGTCACCTCGGGCGCCTTGGCATACTCGGCATTGATCTGCTTGAAACGGCTGGCGTCACCCTCTGCGGTGGCAATCAGCCGCTGCTTGTATCCGTCCGCCTCTTGCTTCAATCGGGCGGCGGTACCTTGAGCCTTCGGAATCACGTCGTTGGCGTAGGCCTGACCTTCATTGATCTGACGTTCACGATCCTGGCTGGCTTTCACGGCATCAGCAAACGCGGCCTGTACCTGCTCCGGCGGCTGGGCGTTCTGCATCGTCACCTTGGAAATCATGATACCGGTCTTGTAGCGATCAAGGATCTGCTGCATCAGGGTTGAGGTATTGACGGCGATTTGCTCACGCCCTTCATACAGAACAAAGTCCAGCTTGTTTTTGCCGACGATCTGACGAATTGCCGTTTCGGCTACCTGCATGACGGCCTCTTCAGAACTGCGATTGTTAAAGAGGTACTCAACGGGATCCTTGAGAATGTACTGAACGGCAAACTGGATATTGATGATGTTTTCATCATCGGTCAGCATCAGCGATTCCTTGAGTACCTTGTTTTTTTCGCTTCCGCGATAGCCAATTTCAAGCGTACGCACGCCGGAAATATTGACCAGTTCATGTGACTGGATCGGGTAAGGCAAACGCCAGCGCAAACCGGATTCCGTGCTTTCCTTGTATTTTCCAAACTGGAGAACAAGGCCGCGCTGTGAGGCATCGACAATATAGAAGCCACTTGCCAGCCAAGCCAGAACAACAACCCCAACGATAAGGCTGATACCGCCACCAAGAAACTTCGGGCTGAATTCGACTGGCGGGCGATTGCTACCACCATTCCCGCCGCCGCCTTTTTTATCGAACATGCCAGAAAGACGGCGATTCAGATCGCGCCACAACTCTTCGAGGTCGGGCGGCCCCTGATTCGGTCGCTTGCCACCACCGTTGTCGTTGCCGCGATTGCCCCATTGCGGGTCATTGAGCGACATAAGTACTCCAATGCTAGAAATCATAGGAAGGTAGAAACTGGGTCCAGAACAATATCAGGGTTGAGAGAAGCATCACCGGTCAAAACGGGACGTATAAAACGAAGCTTTTCAAGAGCAATCTCGGTCAGGGCCTCGCGCAGCAGGGACAAGCCATCGCCGCCTTTCGCACTAACCCGAACGCGAGTGATTCTATCATACTCGTCCCGTTCGACAGCCGGCGGTAATCCGGTCAGATCCAGTTTGTTAAGCACCGTGAGTTGTGGCACATCACTAGCACCGATCTCGACGAGAACCCTATCGACTTCAGCAATCTGTTCATCGCACGTAGGACTGGCGGAATCAACAACATGCAGCAGGAGATCCGCACGGGAAGTCGCCTCCAGCGTTGCATGGAAAGCCGCTATCAGTTCGTGCGGCAAATCACGGATAAAGCCAACAGTGTCAGAAATGACGATATTCCCGGCGTCTCCTAACCAGAGTTTGCGCGAGGTGGTATCGAGCGTGGCAAACAACTGATCAGCCGTGTAAGCCCCGGCATGGGTCAGTGCATTAAAAAGTGTTGATTTCCCGGCGTTGGTGTAACCGACGATGGAAACATTCAATACCTCGCCACGACCACGCGCCTTGCGCTGCACGCCCTGCTGGCGCTCGAGTCGAATCAGACGTTCCTTGAGCAGCTTGACCCGTTTGCCGAGCAGGCGTCGGTCGGTCTCAAGCTGAGTTTCACCCGGACCGCGCAATCCGATACCGCCCTTCTGACGCTCCAGATGGGTCCAGCCGCGAACCAGTCGAGTCGCGAGATGATCGAGTTGCGCCAGTTCAACCTGCAACTTGCCTTCTGAGCTCTGAGCGCGTTGTGCAAAAATGTCTAGAATCAGGCTGGTCCTGCCGATCACCCGGCACTGCAGCGTACGTTCTAGGTTGCGCTCCTGCCCAGGAGACAGCTCATGATTGAAAATCACCAGATTAGCCGAATGTGCTGCAACCTCGGCCGCCACTTCCTGAACCTTGCCCTTGCCCGCATACAATGAGGCATCCGGACTCTTTCGTCGTCCATAGATCTCTGCGCAAACGGAAGCGCCAGCTGATGCGGCAAGCAAACGAACCTCGTCAAGTTGCTCAACAACGCCATCGCAACCAAAATCCAGCTGGACAATAATCGCGCGCTCGCCGGCGGTCGGACGTTCAATCATTAAATCGCCTTGCGAACGACGAGGAGGAACTTCGAACTAGAAGCACATCGGCAACACGAGCAGCCGCCGAAGAAGAAGACCGAAACAGGACAAGGGAATATAGTTCAGGCTTCGTCGCTACCATCTTGGGGGATGCTGACCGGGCGGGAGGGTACCACTGTCGAGATGGCATGCTTGTAGACCATCTGAGTAACGGTGTTCTTAAGCAGAACAACGTATTGGTCAAAAGATTCAACCTGACCTTGCAATTTAATGCCATTAACCAGATAAATCGACACTGGCACATGCTCGCGGCGCAGAACATTAAGGAAGGGGTCTTGCAATAGTTGCCCTTTATTACTCATGGTTAGAACTCCATGTTTCTTTATTGGTGGTGGAATATGTAGCTTAAATGATTTTTCTTACGTTTGCCATACAAACCCGAAACAATCAGGCTACCGACGGTTTCGCTTTTTCTCTTGGTCTCGGTTTGGACTTTGGAGTGGTATCAGACTTCAATCTGACAGCAATCTTCGCTTTTGGTTTCGGCTTTTCTTCTGCTTTCGGTTTGCGCCGATTCTGTTCAGGTGCTTTGCGATCCGCAAATGGGTTCTGCGAAACATTGAACTGAATGCGCAAAGGTGTTCCCTGCAACTTGAACACCTCGCGAAAAACATGCTCCAGATAACGACGGTACGAATCCTGGATTTTGTCCAGTGCATTGCCATGAATCACAATAACGGGCGGATTACGCCCACCCTGGTGGGCGTAACGCAGCTTGGGACGAAATATCCCGCTACGAGCTGGCGTCTGCTTGGCGACGGCGTCGATCAAGGCACGTGTCAATTGTGGTGTAGACAAATCAACGGTAGCAGCCTTGTATGCCGCATTAACCGATCGGAATACATGCGCCAGCCCCTGTCCATTGAGGGCGGAAACATAGTGGAAATTGGCAAAATCCAGAAACTTCAGCTTAGCTTCGAGATCAGCCTTGGTTTGTTCCCTTACGTAAGAATCGAGTCCGTCCCACTTATTCACCGCGACGACCAGCGCACGACCCGATTCAACGACAAATCCGGCGATATGAGCATCCTGATCCGAAATCTCTTGCTTTGCATCAAGAACCAGGATCACTACATGGGCATCCTCGATTGATTGCAGTGTCTTGATCACCGAGAATTTCTCGACGGTTTCGAAAACCTTGCCCTTGCGGCGCAAACCGGCCGTGTCAATCAAAGTGTAGTGTTTTCCGCCACGCTCAAAATCGATGTAGATGGCATCGCGCGTTGTTCCCGGCTGATCGAAGGCAATGACGCGCTCTTCCCCAAGCAGCGCATTGATCATCGTGCTTTTTCCGACATTCGGACGCCCGACAATCGCCACCTTCAGCACATCATTTTCGTTAGTGTCCTCTTCCGGCTCTGGATAAGGTTCAAGTGCCAGTTCGATCACCCCACGCACACCCTCGCCGTGGGTTGCTGAGATAGCGTAGGGCTCACCTAAACCAAGCTCGTGAAAATCTGCAATGACAATGCCCTGATTCATGCCTTCAGCCTTGTTCACCGCGACGAACACGGGGCGCTCTGCCTTGCGCAGCTTGTTGGCAATTTCTTTATCGAGTGCGGTAATGCCGGTGCGACCGTCGACCACGAAAATGACTGCGTCCGCCTCGGCAATGGCTTGCTCTGCTTGCCGTGCCATCTCGTGCATGATGCCGTCTTTGGCCAGCGGCTCGAAACCACCAGTGTCTACAACCAGGTAGGGTTTGCTGCCGAGCTTTCCGTGGCCGTAATGACGATCGCGGGTAAGACCAGGAATATCGGCAACCAACGCATCTCGCGTTTTGGTCAGCCGATTAAAAAGAGTTGATTTTCCGACATTCGGACGACCGACGATAACGATGGTAGGTTTCATTGCGCCTCAATGGCGAAAATACCGCCTTTACTTGTCTGCATCAGAAAATTGCTACCCTGGAATTGCAGGGGCGCGACAACCGGACTCCCGTCCGTCGTCAATCGTGCAACAAACGAGCCGTCTTCACGACTTAAAAAGTGAACCACGCCCTGGACATCCGCAACCGCAACCAAACCTCGACGCGCTACAGGAGCAGTCACACGCCTCAAGGAAAGTTTGTCTTGCTTCCAGATACTGGCACCACTGGCCATGTCGAGTGCATGCACTGATCCCTTGTCGTCGGTCACATAAAGACGGCGTGCATCGATAGCTAGGCCGACCGAACTCGACATATCGCGCGCCCAGATGAGATTACCATTGCCGAGGTCGAAACAGGCCACACGCCCTTGAAAGGCCACGGCACAGATCGTGCGCGCGGAAATAACCGGAGAACTGGTAATATCCGCGACCCGATCAAGTTCAGTCGAGCCTTTGGGCAAAGCTACCGTCCCATCCCACATGGCGGCACCATTGGCCGTACTGACAGCAATCAGCTTGCCGCCGGGAAAACCGGCGAAAACAACCTTACCGTCGATAATCGGAGGCGCCGTAACACGAAGTGAAAGAGCAGGAGTTGGTCGCTGATAAATCCACTTACGTTTACCATCGAGCGCATCGTAGGCCGCCAGACGGTTATCTCCGCTACGCACGACGACAAGGCCCTCACCTAGCACAGGCGGAGAGAGAATCTCGCTGGTCGCCTTGGCTTTCCACAACGGTTTGCCATCTGAAATGGCGAATGCCAGTACATCGCCCTTCGGTGACCCGACCACAACAATGCCTTGATCGGCAGCCGCACCGCCTGAGAGCGCTTGTCCGACGTCAATTTTCCAGACCAGTTTGCCATCATCGGTACGCAGCAGCGCGCCATCTTTGCTGGCCGCGTAGACAGAAGAGCCCACAACCGCTGGTGCAAAAGCATAAACGCCGCTCTTGCCAACGCTTTCACTCCAAACGACACGCGCTTCCACAGACGTATTGATCGCTTGCAGATCGGCCATTTTGGGACCGCTGCTGGCAAACGGATTCATCGACTCCAGTGTCGAACAGCCAGTCAGTGCCAGAAGCGACAAAGCGGTGGCGAAACACCTTTTCATTACTTGCTCCCGCCCAGCGCGTCGTGCTTTTGCTGCACAAGTTCTTTATAAACCGCGTTCGACTGCCCTTGCCATCCCGCTGACGAACTTTTTTCCTTGCTTGCCTTATCCGCCTCGTCGAGTTTGGTCAAAGCCGACTGATAAGCAGCAAGAGCTTCGGTCTTCTTGCTTTGAGCACTGAATACATCGCCACGAGTATCCGCAAAACGTGCAGCAAAACTTGGGCCGGCGCTGCCGTCAAGTTGTTTCAAGGCTTGATCGTATTCTTTCTCGTCGAGTAGGACGGCCGCAAGACGTAGACGCGCCAAATCGCGCAATTCGTCCTTACCGTTTTCGGCAACCCAAGTCAGCTGTACTTTCGCGGTTTTGGCGTCACCCGAATCAATCATCGCCTTGGCAGCGCTCATCGCGCCCAAAGAGGCATAGTTTGAGCGGCTGAATTTTTCGAGCAATTCGCCGCTTGCCGCTTTGATGCGCTGCGAATCCTTGTCTTGAACCGCTTTCTGCAAAACGTTGTAGACCATTGAGGCCTGAGCAGATTGATTGCGCTGATACCAGGTCCAGCCCTGCCAGACGATTACGACCACAGCAACGGCGGTCAGAACGTTGACAAGCAAGTTGCCATACTGCTTCCACCATGTTTTGATTTCAGCAAGTTGTTCCTGTTCTTCGAGGTCATAGGTCGCCATTACGCTTCTTCCCAATCCAAAAATGAGTTCATGATTTCATCAGCGACACTATCGACACTGACACGCTTCTGTTCGTTTTTTTGTTCACCGTTCGCACGCAAGGGCTTGAGCGTCACTTCACCGGCATTCGCTTCATCATCGCCGATAATAACGGCAAAAGTAGCACCAGAGGCATCCGCTTTCTTCATTTGCGACTTGAAACTCCCGCCACCACAGTGGAACAATACGTCGATACCGTGATCGCGCAACCCCTCGGCCACACGAG
>JAIFNM010000075.1 GCA_020047725.1 Betaproteobacteria bacterium | reverse complement strand
TCAGCTTCTTGTATTCGTGGTTATCCAGAACCACCTTGTCGTGGCTGTCGAGCAGCGCCATGACGACCGGCGTCGAATCGACCACCGATTCAATCAGCGCCTTCTGGTCGGCGACCTCGCATTCGAGCCAGTGCAACTGCGTGACATCGCGCTGGATGCCAAGGAAGTTGGTGATCTCGCCCTCGGCATCGACCACCGGAGTGATGGTCAGGTCAGCGAGGTACTTGCTGCCGTCCTTGCGCCGGTTGAGAAGGCGGCCGTTCCACGGCAACCCGCGTGAAATCATCGCCCACAAGCCCTCGTACAGATCGCGCGGCGTTGAGCGGTTGGAAAGCAGGGACTGATTGACGCCCAGCACTTCTTCGGCCGAATAGCCGGTGGCGCGCGTGAACGCCGGATTGACATAAAGGATATTGGCCTCGGCATCGGTAATCGAAATGGCCAGGTCGGCCTGTTCCACGGCCTGCTGGAAGATGGCAGGGGCAATGGCAGCGGCCGCTTGAGGCACAGGTTTGCGAACTGCGGGTTTGCGTGTATTCGTCGTCACGTGAGTCTCCCTTTTTGCGGAACTCGACGCAGGTTTCGTGCCAATCGTGAATTGGCAAGCGGCGCAGACAGTTTCCCAACGTAGGGTGTGCAGCTTGCTGCGCACGCGGAACGGTCTATGAACGGTGCGCAACGCTTCGCGTTTCTCACCCTATCCGTCCCAACCAAGGCTTTCAGACGCAATCAAGCAATGCTCTTAATCAAAACCCGAGCAGGTCGACCTGTCGCGTTTGTCTCAAAGTGTAGGACTTGCGACATCTCGGGCAGGTTCGCCCTGAATGCACCTCGCCCGGCGACAGGCGCCGTAAAACCCCGTTACGGTGCGGGTTTTAGGCGAATCGCACGCTTTCGGGGCTCGCCAAAAATGCAGGTGGCACGGATCGTGATATGGAGAAGGCGAAAGGCTACGGATACTCCAATGAGCGAATACCTCGTCCTGCTGGTTTCAACGGCGCTGGTCAACAACGTGGTGCTGGTCAGGTTTCTCGGCCTGTGCCCGTTCATGGGCGTTTCCAAGCGCGTCGACAGCGCGCTCGGCATGGGGCTGGCCACCAGCTTCGTCATCGTGCTGGCGGCGGCGCTGAGCTGGATTCTCGAACACTGGCTGCTGGCGCCACTCGGGCTGGGGTACCTGCGCATCATGACCTTCATCCTGGTCATCGCCGCCGTCGTGCAATTTACCGAGGCCGTGCTGCACAAGATGGCGCCCAATCTCTACCAGATGCTGGGCATCTACCTGCCACTGATCGCCACCAACTGCTCGGTGCTTGGCTTGCCGCTGATCAACATGCAGGAAGGCCACGGCTTCGTGACCACGCTGGTTTATGACTTCGGCTCTGCCCTTGGCTTCACGCTCGCAATGGTGATTTTCGCCGGCATGCGCGAACGCCTGGCCCTGGCAAAGGTACCCGACACCTTCGCCGGCACGCCGATCGCCTTCGTGCTGGCCAGCCTGATGTCGCTGGCGTTCATGGGCTTTTCGGGGTTGAACTTCAAATGAGAGTCGAACAACGAACACCTACGTCCACCGCAAAGACGCCAAGAGCGCAAGGGTTTCGCAAAGAACAGCAATTAACAGCTGATCTATTCCATCATCCTTTGCGAATTCTTTGCATCTTTGCGCCTTTGCGGTGGACGTCGGATTTTCCCCCGAACAGGAGACCTCAATGATCGCCGCCATCGTCAGCTTGACCCTGCTCGGCGCCATCCTCGGCCTCGCCCTGGGGGTTGCCGCGCGCAAGTTTGCCGTCGAGGGCGATCCGCTGATCGACGAAATCGAAGCCATGATGCCAGGCTCCAACTGCGGCCAGTGCGGGCAGGCGGGTTGTGCCGGCGCGGCGCGGGCCATCGCCGAAGGCACGGCACCGGTAACCAGTTGCCCGCCCGGTGGAAAGGGACTGGCGGCGGCGCTGGCGGCAAAGCTCGGGGTCACGCTCGACCTGAGCACGGTGGTCGACGAGGGACCGAAGCTGGCGCAGGTCTCGGAGGAAATCTGCATCGGCTGCTGCCGCTGCCTCAAGGTCTGCCCGACCGACGCCATCGTCGGCGCCGCCAAGCAGATCCACAACGTCATCCGCGAAGCCTGCACCGGCTGCGGCAATTGCGTCGAACGCTGCCCGACCGAAGCCGTCGCCATGCGCCCGGTCCCCGTCACCCTTCAGCACTGGGTCTGGCCGAAACCTGAAAGCACGGCGGCCGCTTGATCGGCTGAGAAAATATGCCCAAACACTTACCACAGAGACACAGAGGCTTCGCAGAGAACCCCTTTAAAACAAAGGATTTTCTCTGTGCTTTCTCTGTGTCCCTGCGCCTCCGTGGTGGATTTTTGATTTTTTCGCAGCCTCTGAGGACATGAATATGGGACTGATCGAGAAATTCCTGCACAAACTCGCTACGCCCAACTGGGGCGTGCATCCGGACGACCACAAGCGCCCGGCCGCCGATGCGCCCTTGCGCATCCTGCCGCTGCCCGCACGCCTTTACGTGCCCTTGCAGCAACACGTCGGCCAGCCGGGGCGGCCCATCGTGCTGGTCGGGCAGAAGGTACTCAAGGGCGAACTGATTGCCGAAGCGCAGGGCAACATCTCGGCGCCCATCCATGCGCCAACCTCGGGCACGGTGGTCGCCATTGGCGAGATCACGGCGCCACATCCTTCCGGCCTGCCCTTCGCCTCGATCGCCATCGAACCCGATGGTGATGAGCGCGCGGTCGAGTTGCCGATCCCGGCCGATCCCTTTGCCCTGGCCCCTGCCGAAATCACCCGACTGGTCGCCGCCGCCGGCGTCGTCGGCCTTGGCGGCGCGACCTTCCCCTCCGCCGTCAAACTGGCACTGGGCAAGCGTTCCGAGGTGACGACGCTGATCGTCAATGGCGGCGAGTGCGAGCCCTACCTCTCCTGCGACGACCGCGTCATGCGCGACTTCGCGGCGGCGGTCATCGACGGCGTGCGCCTGATGATGCACGCCATGGGCGCCGGCAAAGCACTAGTCGGCATCGAAGACAACAAGCCTGAAGCCATTGTCGCCATGCGCAAGGCCGCCGCGCCCTTCCCCGAAATCAAGATACGGCCGGTTCCAGCGCGTTATCCGATGGGCTCCGACCGCCAGTTGATCCAGACGCTGACCGGCAAGGAAGTCCCCTCCGATTGCCGCGCCGCCGACATCGGCGTGCTGGTAAACAACGTCAGCACCGCCAACGCCGTGCATCGCGCCATCCGACTCGGCGAACCGCTCATTCGCCGCATCGTCACCCTCAGCGGTGGCGCCATCTGGCAGCCGGGCAACATCCTCGCGCCCATCGGCACGCTGGTCTCCGACCTGCTGACCTTCGCCGGCCTCAAGAGCGAACCGGCGCGGCTGCTCATGGGCGGCCCGATGATGGGCGCCGTGCTGCCGCACGCCAACGTGCCCATCGTCAAGGGCACCGCCGGCATCCTGGCCTTCAACGAAGAGGAAATCATCACGCCGGAGGCCGGCCCCTGTATCCGCTGCGGCAACTGCACGCGTGCCTGCCCGATCGGCCTGCTGCCGCTGGAAATGGCCGCCAACATCCGTGCCGACAACCTGAGCGCTGCGGAAGCCTTCGGCCTCTCCGACTGCATCGCCTGCGGCTGCTGCGCCTACATCTGCCCGTCGCACATCCCGCTGGTGCAGTATTTCACGCACGCCAAGGGCGAACTTTCGGCGCAATCGCGCAGCCGCCTGCGCAACGAAGCGACCAAGCGCCTCGCCAGGGAACGTGCCGAACGGCTCGAACGCGAAGTGATCGAAAAAGCGGCGGCCGCGGCGAAACGCAAGGCGGAACGCGCGGCACAGAAGGCGGCTGCCAAAGCTGCCGAGGAGGTTGCCACATGATTACGCTGGCTGGAATCGCGGTTCTAAACGCTTTCAACACAGAGGGCACAGAGACACAGAGAGCACAGAGAAGAACCTTGTTAGTTCGTTGGACAGGTCGTTGTACTCAATTCATTTCTGTTTTTACTCTGTGTTCTCTGTGTCTCTGTGCCCTCTGTGTTGAAAGAGCTTCCCTATGACCCCCGCCTTCATCACCACCGCACCGCCGACCGCGCCGCATGCAATCACCGCCAACAGCGTCTCCACCGTGATGCTCACCGTCGCCGCGGCGCTGCTTCCGGCGACGCTTTACGGCTTCTGGCTCTACGGATGGCCGTCCATTTTTCTCTGGCTGATCACCGTGCTCGCCGCCCTGTTCGGCGAAGCGCTCTGCCTCAAGCTGGCCGGCCGCCAGGCCCTGCCGGCGTTGTTCGACGGCTCGGCGCTGCTCACCGGCTGGCTGCTGGCCATTTCGCTGCCGCCCTGGTCGCCGTGGTGGATCGGGCTTCTGGGCGGGCTGTTCGCGACGATTCTGGCCAAGCAGGTTTTCGGCGGCCTCGGCTACAACCTCTTCAACCCGGCCATGGTCGCGCGCGTCTTCCTGCTCATCTCGTTCCCGGTGCAGATGACGATCTGGATCGCGCCGCTGCCGATTACTGCCGCCACCGCGCCGGGCTTCCATGATGGCCTGCTCATCCTGCTGCACGGCATTCCCAAACTGGATGCCGTCGCCAGCGCCTCGCTGCTCGGTTTTGCCAAGACCGAGTTGTCGCGTGGCATCGATCTCGTGCATTCGCTCGTCGCTGCCACGGCGCCAGCCAATGCGTTTTCCGGCGTGCGCGCCGGCAGTCTCGGCGAAACGGCAACGATACTGATCGCCGGCGGCGGGCTGGCATTGCTCTTCCTGCGCATCATCAGCTGGCACATCCCGGTCGCAATGTTGGTCGGCATCGCCTTGCCGGCCACCATCGCCAACAGCATCGACCCCGCGCGTTACCTCGACGCGACCAGCCACCTGCTCTCGGGCGGCGCCATGCTCGGCGCCTTTTTCATCGCCACTGACTACGTCACCTCGCCCAACACCAAGGCCGGGCAATTGGTGTTCGGCGCCGGCTGCGGCTTCCTCACCTACGTCATTCGCACCTGGGGCGGCTATCCGGAAGGCGTGGCCTTTGCGGTGCTGCTGATGAACGCGCTCACGCCGGTGATCGACCGCTACATCCGCCCACGCATCCTCGGCCGCAACTGGCGCGGCGCGCCTCTCGATCCTGCCACGCAGAAGGTGAAATCATGAGCACCCTGGCCGAATGGCGGGATCGCCTCTCCTATCAACCGCTGTCGCTCGGCTTCATTGCGCTGGCAACGAGTGCGGCGCTGGTCCTGGCCAACCAGATGACGCGCCCGAAAATCGTCGAAGCCGAAGAGCGCGACCTGCAAACCTCGCTGACCGAGGTGCTGCCCGCCGGTTATGCCGACAACAATCTGCTTAAGGATACGATCAGCCTGGCCGGCGACGACGGCAAGCCGCTCACCATCTACCGCGCACGCAAGGCCGGCGCCGTCAATGGCGTGGTTTTCCGGACATCCTCACGCGGCTATGCCGGCGACGTCGTCGTCCTGATCGGCATCGACGCCCAGGGCACGATGCTCGGCGCGCGCGTCATCAAGCATCAGGAAACGCCGGGGCTCGGCGACAAGATCGAGGTCGCCAAATCGAAGTGGATTCGCGCTTTCGAAGGTAAATCGCTCGAATCGCCACCGGCCGAGAAATGGGCGGTGAAGAAGGACGGCGGCGTTTTCGACCAGTTCGCCGGCGCCACGATCACGCCGCGCGCCGTGGTCAAGGCCGTCAAGCAGGGCATGACGTTCTACGCCGCCCACCGTGAAGAAATCCTTGCCGCCAATAGCAACTGAGAGATTGCAACAAATGCATAGAACCTCACCACAGAGGCACAGAGGAAACACAGAGAAAATCATGTTCTTAAGGACTTGCGCTGCACTTCCTTCGGTCGTCTCTGCGAAATCTCTGTATCTCTGCGCCTCTGTGGTCGAGTTTCAAGTTTTCCGCACTCTATGAGGAACACTCAAATGAACTACCGGCAAATCATGAAGGACGGCCTCTGGGATCAGAACGTCGTCTTCTCGCAGATGCTCGGCATGTGCCCGACGATGGCCGTGACCACCAGCGGCACCAATGGCCTCGGCATGGGGCTGGCGACCATGGCGGTGCTCATCTGTTCGAACATGATCATCGCGGCGATCCGCGATTTCGTTTCGCCGCAGGTGCGCATTCCGGTCTACATCGTGCTGATCGCGACGCTGGTGACGATTGTCGACATGAGCCTCAACGCCTGGATGCACGACCTTTACCGCGTACTGGGCCTGTTCATCGCGCTGATCGTCGTGAACTGCGCCGTGCTCGGTCGTGCCGAAGCCTTCGCCTCGCGCAATAGCGTCATCGCCTCGGCACTCGACGGCCTCGGCATGGGACTGGGCTTCACCATCGCACTGACGCTGATCGGGTTGATCCGCGAACTGATCGGCGCCGGCACGCTGTTCTCGCAGGCCAGCCTGCTGCTCGGGCCGAATTTCGCCTTCCTCGAAACAACGGTACTGCCCAACTACGGCGGCGTACTGATGATGATCCTGCCACCCGCCGGCTTCCTGGTGCTGGGTCTGCTGCTGGCCGCCAAGCGCCTCTACGAACGCCACGCCGCGCGCACAGCCGAAACCGTTTCACAACCCGCGGCCACACCCGCCGTCGGCTGCCACTGAACGCACTGAGGAGATCATCATGCAAGTCGGCGTCGCCTACTCGGAAAACGCGCAACAGATCTGGCTGACCATCGAAGTGCCGGACGAAGCAAAAGTCAACGACGCCATCGAGCGTTCCGGCATCCTCAAGATGTTTCCGCACATCGACCTGGACACACAGAAAGTCGGCGTCTTCGGCAAGATCGTCAAACTCGAAACCGCCCTGCGCCCCGGCGATCGCGTCGAAATCTACCGCCCGATCACCTGCGATCCGCAGACCGTTCCACGCCGCGATGGCGTGGGAGACGACGATTGAACAAACGATGCTCTGGAAGCCGCATAAATAGGCGTTCTACGTGCATTGTGCCGTGACAGGCGCGTAAACATTGACTTGCACGGCAGTCCACTTGGAGATGCCTGCCAATATTGGCGTTTAGCGTATCTGCTCGGAAATTTGAACGTCTTGGCGATCCGGATTTTCTCTCAATTGCTGCGCTACAAAACGTGGTAGTTAGTCGTGCCAAGAACGATGAACAGGTAAAAGTCTCAGTTTGTTAAGGGTTGTGTGACGCCTGCCCTCTCAGCTCTGTTGGCTCGTGATACGCTTGCGCATCAGGGCAGGCATCTCACAACCCTTAACATGAGCCGACCTGTGGAGCTATCAAGGAGCAGCCATTCCGACGACTGTTCCACCCCGAAACCAGCCGAACTGGCTATGCGTTAAACTTGATCGTTGCTGGCGGTCGCTTGCTGTGCTGACTTAGTCAGTAATGCATCTATTAGTTGTTAGTCAGCCCTCCAATTGCCGGGTGTTCAACACATGTTCGGCCATTGCATATCCAAGTCTGCGGTGCGCAGCCTCGCTGTAATGAATGCCGTCAGCGGCATCGATGGCAATGACTGCACCAACATCCAGAAATTCACAACCCCACCTTTCCGCCACCGCTTTGTAGCGCTGGGCCAGGGAGGCCGACTTCTCATGCCCGCCGTAGAACATCTCCAAGCCCACATCGTCGAGAGGATTGATCGGTGGTGGCGCGGCCAGAAGAATCGCAGGGGGAGCCCCGTCCACACCACAACCGGATTTCAGGATTACCTGCACCAAACGCTCGACGCCGAGAGCAATATCCAGCGTAGTCAGTGAAAACCTCGCTTTCAGGTCATTCGTTCCGAGCATCAGTATCACCAAATCGAGTGGCATGTGACTTTCCAGACATGCAGGCAAATAGCGCAGACCATTCTTGTCGCCTTCCACCGGATCATCCCAGACCGTGGTGCGCCCACTCTGCCCTTCCTCAATTATCGAAAAGCGAGAACCAAGCCGCTCGGCCATAACACCGGTCCATCGTGTGGTACGAGGGTAACGGCCACCCGTAACGGGAATGTATCCCCACGTATTTGAGTCACCGTAGCAAAGGATTTGAACGCTTTTCATATGCAAATATTGTAGCGCCTCTAGGAAGGAGCAGTTGCGCACAAATCGAACGCTGGAAATCGCCACGTTACATCTAGTTTGTTTGGATTCTTGCAGAAACGGCGCGTCAGGAATGCACGATCCACGGCGGCGCGGGCTGTAGTCCGCCGTTCGTTACCAGGCAAAGTGTCGCTTGTTGCCGCCAATAGCTGCATTGCCAAGTCGGCATTCAAGTACCAACGTACTGTATTCCTGCCTTATTTCTTGCCAAGTGCGGATAAGCAGAGTAGCCCCTGTGTGCTGATGAGCGAGCACTTGTACCCAACGCAAAACGATTCTTACCGACGAAATAGTACTACGTGAGTTGACTCGACATTAGATATCCGATATCTTATGATCCAACGTAAGGCGAGTATGGACAGGCGCCAATCGAATCAGGAGGAAGAAATGTCACGCACCTTGGAAAAACTAGTTCGCGGCCCGATGCTCAAGAGCGTCATCCAGGATCAGGTGAAACAGTTCATCACAGATCGAAGCCTCAAGCCTGGCGACCTTCTGCCTCCCGAAGGGCAGCTCGCCGATGACTTGGGCGTCAGCCGTGGATCTGTACGTGAAGCCATCAAGTCACTAGAGTCCCTGGGCATTGTCGAGACGCGACACGGTGATGGTGTTCGGGTGCGTGAATTCAATTTCGACGCGATTCTCGGCTTCCTGTCGTATGGTCTCGTGTTCGATCCGGCGAAAGCGCTTGAAATTCTCCAAATTCGCGAATGGCTGGAAGGTGCTGCGCTAGCCAATGCAACCCTCACTATCAGTGAAGTCGAACTAGATCAGATTGATGAACTGCTAGGTGTATGGGAGCAGAAAGCGGCGGCACGCGAATCGACTTCAGCCGAGGATCGGGGCTTTCATCGAATGCTCTACGCCTCCTTGGGCAACGCGTCGCTGCTCAGTCTGATTGACATCTTCTGGGTCGTCTACAACGCGTTGCCTGCCAAGTCGGTCGGTCACGATGAACAACCGCTCGCAACCGTCCAGGCGCACCGCGAATTGCTCGCGGCGGTGCGCCAGCGCGAGCCGGCACTCGCCCAACAGCGCATGAACGATCATTTCCGCGCCATCGAGCTTCGCTTTGGCGAAGCCATTGAGCAAAGCAGAACTGAATCCGCGGGTCCAAGCAAAGCTCCCGAAGGGGAGTCGCAATGACGTCACCACTGCTTAATGTACAGAACCTTGTCACGCGTTTTTATTCGGACGGTGCCGTCATCCATGCGGTCAATGATGTTTCCTTTTCGCTCAACGCGGGCGAATCGATGGCCATTGTCGGCGAAAGCGGTTCCGGTAAATCGGTAACGGTCATGTCCATCATGAGGCTTATCCGTCATCCGCCCGGACGGATCGAGGGCGGGAAAGTCTTTTTCGAAGGACAGGACTTGCTGGCGATTTCAGAAGATGAAATGCGCAAGATTCGAGGCAATCGGATTGCGATGATCTTCCAGGATCCTATGACCTCCCTCAATCCGGTCTTGTCAATCGGATTGCAGATGACCGAATCGATCCAGCTTCACCTCGGACTGAGTCTTAAGGAAGCCCGCGAGAAGGCAATCAAGATGCTTTCGCTCGTTGGTCTGCCGAAGCCTCAGGAGCGCATCGATGATTTTCCGTTCCAGTTTTCGGGGGGGCAGCGTCAGCGAGTGATGATCGCCATGGCTCTCTCGTGCAATCCGACTCTATTGATTGCCGATGAGCCCACAACCGCACTGGACGTGACGGTGCAGGCGCAGATTATCGAACTGATTCAGGGCTTGCAACAGAAGCTCGGCATGGCCGTTATCTGGATAAGCCACAATCTGGCGATGGTTGCGGGTGTGGTTAACAAGGTGGCGGTCATGTACGGCGGGCACCTTGTCGAACAGGCGCCCGTCGACGCGCTGTATGAGCAGCCCCGGCACCCCTACACCCTTGGATTGCTCAACGCAATTCCGAAACTGGAGGGGCGCGCTCAAGGGCGTTTGGTGGCTATCGATGGGATGCCACCGGATCTTCGCCGAGAGCCGGATACCTGCCCATTCGCCCCGCGCTGCATTTACGCCTTGGACAAGTGTCGAGAAGCTTTGCCGCCGCTGACCCAAAGCGCACCGGGGCAACTCTCACGCTGCTGGCGCTCCGATGAACTGGATCAAATCGCAAACAAAGTGGAGCTGTCATGAATTCTCTCGTCGGTTCAGAAGCACTGATACAAGTTCGGGATTTGAAGGTCCATTTCCCGATCCGGCGCGGTTTGCTGAAACGTCAGGTCGGGGCCGTGCGGGCTGTCGATGGTGTTTCGTTCGATGTCCGTCGTGGGGAAACACTTGGTCTCGTCGGAGAAAGCGGATGCGGCAAGTCGACCACCGGGCTGGCAATGCTGCGGCTTCTTGACGTTACGTCCGGAAGTATCATCTTTAAGGACCATGATCTTGCGAGCCTTGACCAGACTGAATTGCGGGAATCACGCCGCCACATGCAGATGGTTTTCCAGGATCCGTATTCGTCACTTAATCCGCGCATGACCGTCGGAAGCATCATCATCGAGCCGCTGAATGTCCATAAGATCGGTGCACCCGGCGAGCGACGCGAGCGGACCCAGGAATTGATGAAACTGGTCGGACTCAATCCTTCGTTCATCAACCGCTATCCCCATGAATTCTCGGGCGGGCAGCGTCAGCGAATTGGCATAGCCCGCGCTTTGGCAACGAATCCGTCGCTGATCGTGGCCGATGAACCTATTTCGGCACTGGATGTTTCTATCCAGGCGCAAGTCGTCAATCTGATGGCCGATTTGCGCAAGGATCTTGGTCTGACATTCCTGATGATTTCGCATGACTTGTCGATGGTGCGATACATCAGCGACCGCGTGGCCGTAATGTACTTGGGGCGCATTGTCGAGCTTGGAGATCGTGACCCCGTTTTTGATACGCCCAGGCATCCCTACACGCGTGCGTTGCTCTCGGCGATTCCGACTCCAAACCCGAAACTGGAACGAACCCGAAAGCGCATCATTTTGCAAGGCGACGTTCCGAACCCGTCGAATCCACCTGCGGGATGCCATTTCCACCCACGTTGCCCACTCGCGACGTCCATTTGCAAAGAAGCCGCCCCGTTACTTCGTAATCTCAGTAGCACCGTTTCACAGAGCGACACGCCGCATTTTGCGGCCTGCCATCACGCCTAGGCGAATCCGTCCTCAGGTAATTCAATTCATAGGAGACAACGCAATGTCATCTCGTCGTAAATCGATATTTGCCATGACTGGCACAGCGATTCTGGCCACGCTGCTGAGCATGCCAATCACCTCGTCCGCCCAGACCGCGCCGGGCGCGGAAAGTACCATTCGCCAAGCCTTCCGAACTGGCTGCATGGCCGGTCCTTTATGGACCACCTGTGGGCGCCGGCTTGATGAAACCGTCCTCCAGGGCCTCGCTCACGTGAACTGGACGGGGAACGGTGTGAAGGCCTTGCTTGCCGAATCATGGAGCTCGCCGGATAAGGGCAAGACCTGGATTTTCAAGCTGCGCAATGGTGTCAAGTGGCACGATGGGAAGCCATTCACCGCAGATGATGTGGTGTTCTCGTTCAACACGTATGTCGATCCTGCCGTTGCGTCGATCTACGCACCCAAACTGGTTGACGTCAAGGGCTATCAGGATTTCCGTGACGGCAAAGCGACCAGCCTGGCTGGCGTCACCAAGGTCGATGCGTCTACCGTCAAGATCGAACTGGTTGACGTACGTCCTTTGTGGGTTGAACTGCAACAGATCTCGATCAGCATGTTGCCGAAGCATCTCCTGGGAAGCATCAAGCCGAGCGAGTTGCAGCAATCCCCCTACTGGACTCAGGCACGGGTCGGAACGGGGCCATTCAAATGGACGAAGTACGTTCCTGACCAGTTTATCGAACTTGCCCGGAATGACGATTACTTCCTTGGAAAGCCCAAGGCAGAGCGAATGATTTATCGCATCTTTGCCGATATCCCGTCGATCATGAACGCCCTGTCGACAGGCGAAATCGACGTCATGTCGTATGAAGGCGGCGGCGTGCCCGTCAGCGATATCGAGCGCATGCAGAAGGTACCAACACTGACTGTGCTACCAAACCTGGATGCTGGCCTGCCGACTTATTTGCAGTTCAACTTCAACCACACTCATTTGAAGGACGCCCGGATTCGCCAGGCCATGGTGTATGCCATCGACCGCGACAAGATCATTGCCAGCGTCAAGAAGGGAACCGGCAAGATCTCGAACACGATGTTCCCGGCTGCGTGGGCTCAGTCGCCTTCGCTCAATCCCTACAAGTACGATCCTGCCAAGGCCAAACAGTTGCTTAAGGATGCAGGCTGGGATGCAAGCCGCAAGGTGGATTTCATCTACTACTACGCCGATCAAGTTAACAAGGACACCGTGACTGCAATCCAGGCCTACCTTGCCGCAGTCGGCGTCAACATCGTACCGCGTCTCCTTAATCCGGCCGAGATTCAGGTCGCTTACAAGGATGGTACGTTCGAGATGGGCTACTTTGCAAATGGCCAGGGCCTGGATCCATCGCTGGGTGCCCTGACGACGACCTGTGGCGCACAACTGGCCTTTACCTGGTGCAACAAGCGCGTGGATGAACTCTACAACGCCGGGCTCAGCGAGTCGGCACGAGAAAAGCGTGCCCCGAGCTACCAGGAAATTTCCAAGATTCTGAATGAGGAAATGTTCCGCGGCTGGCTTTGGTACGAAGTTCGCCCCATGGCTTTCAGCAAACGCGTTGTTGGCCCGGCCGAGCACTACTCGCAGATGCCGAACCTGATCTTTGACTTGCCGGTATACAACGAAGTCGAGAAATGGGAAGTCAAGTGACCCAGCTCTGAGGCAATGGCCTGGCAGGCGTTAGCGTTGCTGATGTCTGCCAGATTGACCTGAACTTACTAAAAGACAGCTATGTTCAACTATATTCTGCGCCGACTGCTGGTCAGCATTCCGATCTTGATCGGTATCACAGTGATCGTGTTTTTTATTGCTTCGCAGATGCCCGGCGATGCCGTATTGGCGATGATCTCGACGGATACGCCGCAAGCGGAGGACCTGGTCAAGCTTCGCAGAGGGCAGCTCGGCCTTGATCTGCCGATCTACGAACAGTACGGACGCTGGGTCGGCCAACTACTGCATGGCAATCTTGGCTTTTCGTTCCAAAGCGGTGAATCGGTAATTTCAGTGATTGCCGCACGCCTGCCGGCAACCTTGGAATTGATGGGTGTGGCGCTGATCATTGCGATCATTCTCGGGGTCTTTCTTGGCGTAGTCTCGGCACTGAAACAGTACTCCTGGCTTGACTACTCATTTACCTTCTTCGGTTTTGCAGGCATCTCCATTCCGGATTTCTTTCTCGGGATGGTTCTGGTTTACGTGTTTTCGATCGAGCTGGGGCTACTGCCTTCATCCGGAATCAGCACGGCGGGCAATGCTTTCTCTCTGTCAGATAACCTGCGCCATCTCATACTTCCGGCGTTCGCGCTTGGACTGGCAAGAACGGCGTCCTTCATGCGCTATACCCGTGCCAGTGTGCTAGAGGTCATGAACAACGACTACGTGCGCACGGCACGCGCAAAGGGTTTGGGCGAACGCCTCGTCACCACACGCCACATTCTTCGGAATGCGCTGATCCCGGTGGTGACCGTTATTGGAATTACGTTGCCAACGCTCTTTGGTGGTGCCGTCATTATTGAAGTAATCTTTCAGTGGGCAGGCATCGGCCTGATGTTCATCAATGCAGTGACCGGTCGCGATTCGCCGGTGATCATGGGCTACGTGCTTCTATCCGCTGTCATCGTCCTGGCCAGCAATCTGATCACCGACATCATGTATAGCGTGCTTGATCCCCGAATTCGCTACGATTGAGAAAAGACATGACGATATCTCTAAACATTCCCGCCGCGGGAACCGAAGCCCTGGTAAAAGGTGAAAGCCTCTGGATCAAGGCACGCAAGCGGTTTCTCAGGCATCGACTGGCGCTGATCGGTCTTGTGATTCTGTGCGTCATGGTCCTGCTGGCCGTACTTGCACCCGTGGTCGCGATCTACTCTCCGGTCGAATTGAACCTTGATGCCATGAGTCAACCGCCTAGCACAACACACTGGCTGGGAACTGACACGACCGGGCGCGACGTTTGGTCTCGCATTGTTCATGGAGGGCAGGTTTCGCTATCGGTTGGCCTTGTTGCGGTATCAATCTCAACACTGATCGGTATTGTCATCGGCAGCATCGCAGGATACGCCGGTGGCAAGGTGGACCTCCTGTTGATGCGGGTTACCGACATGGTGATGGCGTTTCCGTCGCTGGTGATGATCATCACCGTTGCTTCTGTGCTCGGGCCAAGTATTTACAACACCATGCTGGTCATCGGAATCTTAACCTGGCCCGGCATCGCGAGACTGGTGCGGGGCCAGTTTCTGTCATTTCGCGAACAGCAGTTTGTTCTCGCCGCGAGATCAATCGGCGTGCCACCAATACAGATCATGTTCCGCCACTTGTTTCCGAATGTCGTGGGCACTGTAACGGTAGCCGCCACGTTCGGCATGGCCAATGCCATTCTCCAGGAAGCGTCCCTTTCCTTTCTCGGGCTAGGAGTTCAGGCACCGACGCCGAGTTGGGGAAACATGTTGCGCGATGCGCAGACCTTCTCGATTCTGGAGGGGATGCCCTGGTTGTGGATCGCACCCGGACTAATGATCGTCTTGGCGGTACTCAGCATCAATTTCATTGGTGACGGATTGCGCGACGCGCTGGATCCGCGCTCGATTCTTTAAAATAATAGGAGTAACAGTCATGTCTCTTGCAGAAAAATTCGTCGGTATCGTTCCGCCCGTTGTTACCCCTTACCTTCCGAACGGCGAGGTTGACGTATCGGGCCTCCGGCGGGTTGTTCGCCACTTGGTTGATAACGGCGTACACGGCCTCTTTCTCCTTGGTTCAACCAGTGAATGCGCGCTTCTCAACGAAAACGAGCGCATGCTGGTTCTGACGACGGCACTTGAGGAAATCAACGGGCGTGTACCGGTTGTTGCCGGCGTGATGGATACCGCCACCGACCTGTGCATCGGCCATGGCCAGCGCGCCCGTGATGCTGGCGTCGATGGACTGGTCCTGACGGCACCGTACTACACGCGGACGAACCAAACAGAAACCATGGATCATTTCCGCTATGTCCATGATACGGTGGGCTTGCCCATCATTGCCTATGACATCCCGGTCTGTGTAAACACCAAGCTTTCCCGGGAGACGGTCAATCGCCTTGCGCAAGATGAGGTGATCATCGCACTGAAGGACAGTAGCGGTGACGAAGGCAACTTCCGCATGCTGACCCATGATTTTGCCAATCAGCCGCTTTTCAGACTGTTCACCGGTTCCGAGCTTGTCGCGGATTCGTCGATCCTGATGGGTGCAGACGGGTGTGTCCCGGGACTGGCCAATGTTGATCCCTCAGGCTATGTCCGTCTCTATGAAGCGGCAGTCAGAGGTGATCTGCTTGCAGCGAGAGCCGAGCAGGAACGGCTGATCGACCTCTTCCAGATGGTGTTCTGGAGCAGCGCCGAGCTAAGCCCGGGTGCCGGCGGCGTTGGTGCTTTCAAGGTGGCCATGAAACTGATGGGATTAGTGAAGAATAGCCACATGAAGCGTCCAAATCGACCTGTGCCAGCGTCCGTCGAGGCCCGCATTGAGCTTCACCTCAAGCGTTTTGGCTTGTTAGAGGCTTGATCGGTGAGCGCGAACGTGGCTGAAACAATCGAGCGACTCCGGGGGCAGTTGGTGGTGTCCTGCCAACCCATTCCGGATGGCCCGATGGACCGGGACGACATCGTTGTGGCGATGGCCCAGGCGGCGCGGTCTGCGGGTGCGGGTGCAGTGCGAATTGAGGGTGCCGCGCGGGTCCGGGCGGTTTCTGCTGCGCTCGACATACCGATTATCGGTATCGTGAAACGCGACCTGGATAACTGCGCGGTTCGCATCACCCCGTTTGTCGATGATGTCATTGCCCTGGGTGAAGCGGGGGCTAATGTGATCGCCGTTGATGGCACCCATCGCCCGCGGCCGGCCACCATTCAGCAGTTGCTTGACGCTATCCAGCGACTCGGTGTGGCCAGCATGGCAGATTGCTCAAACTTTCAGGAAGGTTTGAATGCCCATGAAATGGGGTTTGATCTGGTTGGCAGTACCTTGTCCGGCTATACGGCCGATACGGCATGCCCCTCCGATGCCGAGCCCGATTGGCAACTCGTGACGGCCCTATCTCAACGTGGTTGCAAGGTCATCGCCGAGGGGAGGTTGCGAACGCCCGAGCATGCCTGCCAGGCCATCGAGTCCGGGGCTTACTGTGTGACTGTCGGTTCGGCCATTACCCGCATCGAACATGTGACTGATTGGTTTGTCGGGGCAATCAAGCGAGCGCGGAAAGCATGATCGTTCTCGACATCGGCGGAACGAAGATTGCCATCGCTCGTTGGTACAACGGGGAGTTGCAGGATCGTATGCAGATTCCCATGCCGGCTTCCGAGCCTGAATGGAAGAAGGCGATGCAGTCTCTTGCACGGCAATACCCGGAGAAGGACAGACTTGGTGTTGCAGTGACCGGATCGACAGATGGGCGAACCATAAAGGCGATCAATCGAAACGTGATCTCGTTCTGGAACGATTATCCGTTGGCGGAGTTCCTGGAAGGCGAATGGCGTTGCCCGGTGTCGCTGCTTAACGACGCGCAGGCGGCGGCATGGGGCGAATTCGTTGAAAATGCCAAGCAACACCGAAATCTCATGTTCGTCACGCTTTCGACGGGTGTTGGAGGAGGCTTGGTGCTTGATGGAGAACTGCGTGTCGGTCATCTTGGCTTGGCCGGTCATGTCGGGCACGTTTCTTCGGCTATCAAGCCGCTGGACGGCGACAGAACCTGCGGATGTGGTCGCTTGAACTGTCTCGAGACAGTAGCGTCAGGGACCGCCTTGGCGCGTCAAGCGACCTCGCTTGCGGGCCACGCCGTCGATGCCGTTTCCGTTTTCGCCGGCTTTCGCGCCAAGGAAGATCTCGCCGTGAAGATTGTCACCAACTCTGCGCTTGCGGTCGCGCAACTGATCGCCGATACCCACGCAACGCTGGGTATTGAGCACGTTTGTATCGGTGGCAGTGTGGGTCTTGCCCCCGGTATGGTCGACGCCATTTTGTCGGCGCAACAGGCACAGCCTCCCTTGTTTCGGGTTCCGGTCCAGACGGCGATCCTGCGTGAGGATGCCGGCTTGATTGGTGTTGGTCATTGGATCAGCCACCTTGCTCGCAATGATTGACGCAGCCAGCCATTCTTGGAAACAAGGTCGATTTCACGTAAATCTCGGAGTTTTTGAATGATCTATGCATCGCTGTCGGATGTTTCCGGACTGAAGAACGTGCTTCCCGCGCCACTTCTGCGAGCCATTGAGTCGGCCAGGCAGCTGGATTTGGCCCGGCTTGGTACCGGGACGTTACGACCTGGACGGTGATCAAGTCTACTGCCTGATCCAGGATGCTACTCCGCGTGCTCTCGCAGGCAGCTACGCCGAGGCACATCGCAACTACATTGATATCCAGATCCCGGTGGGTGCTCGTGAGCGCTTTGGATTTGCGCTACCTGAGGTTAACCTGGTGGCTTGCGAGGATAGCTTCGTCGAAAAAGACATCGCTTTCTATCCGACGCCCGCCAACGAGTTCTTTGTTGATGCAGACCCGGGTAGCTTTCTCGTGTTTTTCCCCGGCGAACTACATCGCCCGTGCCTCGCAGTTGCGGGCAACACGCCGTTCCGAAAGGCTGTTATCAAGGTGCATGCCAGTCTGTTAGGTTGATTTTTTCTCGCAAACGAAGGTAGCTCGTGTTACTTGAAACCGCCACGAACCGGGAACAATTTCGACTCCAGTTTGATTCGTTGTCGAGCCAAAGGAGATGGTAAGGCGAAATGCTGATTACCCGATGGCATTGCGGGAAATCGTTATCAAAGGCAAATGGAGCTGCTCAACCTACGGCTCGAATCGCAAGGCGCAGTTGAATGCCGAACATAAAACGACTACTCACAAGATCTTGCGTACATGACGAACCACGAAATTGCCCGATTGTTGCGTGATTATCGGCAGACAAAAAACAGTATGCGGAACCTCCGCCTGAAGATGCTGAGAGTCGCAGTGGAGGAACTTGGCATCAAGAGAAAGGAAGCGCAACAAGCCAACCTGGAGGCCTTTCTCGATGGTTACCTTGCAGGGCAGGAAGTGAATCAAACATGCCAAACCACGACGAACTATGAGATTTCCGGGCTGCTTCGCCATTGCCTTCAGATGAAGAAGAACACCCGGGAGTTCCGCATAGAAATGTTGAGGGTCGCCGTGGAAGAACTCGGCATGGAACAAAGCGAGGCACTGCACGCCAACCTGGAGGTCTTTCTTGACGGCTATTTGGTAGGACAAGGAATAGTCCAACCATGGCGGAAAACTGGAACATAGCCGCTGATCACTAGTGTTGTTGTCGACAACTTCATTGACCGCCAATTTAGCCTAGCCTCTCGAGAGGCACGTAAAAATGGGCTTGCTGATGCTCGACAACATCAACACAACCAATGAGAAAAGCCCGGTCAGAAAAGTCGTATGCCATACGATAGACGTCATTTTTCGAGATGTCTGCGACTTTGAAACAGTGCCCACCTATGCAGATACTGTGACATCTGTCGAAAAGCAGCGTTGTTGACGAATCGAGTGCTGGTGTGAATCAGAGCTCTGCGGTCAGAATGTCAGAGCATTGTGGAAAAGAACTTGGAACGTCAATGACCTTTGAGTCCGACACGCCGCCTGCATGAATTTTTTCTTAGCGGCGGCTCTACTCAGTAAGCTGCCGTAGAGCTTACGATTCATTGCCGGAAAGCTGTCAGTGCAATCCCGACTCCTGGAAGTGGCCTGTCGTCACCGAGGGTTCTCGACCCACAGCGACCAACGCGAGAATTCGACGCAGCCTTTCGCCTAAATTGCTAAAAATTGCAAAGCGGCCTTTCTTTGTGCCGAGCCCAAGTTATTGCTTGGCTAGCAGGTGCGTAGCGTCTGCGGACAGAGGCAAAATGCGGTCCATCAGTATCTGGTCGAGGATAAGCGATGGTATCCTCAAAACGTTTTCTTGCTTGATTCCCGACCAGCGCTCATTGATATTCCAACATGCCAAAAACTACTAGCGTTCTTCTAAATTCTGCGATGAAAGTCGTCTGCTCGATCATCCTGATGATGGTCAGTTCAGCGAGCATCGTCAGAGCCTCTGAAACGCCCATTGATTTCACGCCTCAAGAAAGGGCGTACATCGCAAAGGCCGGTGCCATAAAAATGTGCGTAGATCCGGATTGGGCACCGTTTGAACGCATCAACAAGCAGGGGCAGCACGAAGGCATTGCAGCCGATCTTGTGCAGTTAGTGGCGCAGCGTGTGGGTTTGCGAATTGAACTTCATCCGGTGAAGGATTGGGACGAAAGTCTGGCAGCGTCCAAGGGCAAGATTTGCCAGATCATGAGCTTTCTTAATCAGACGCCTGCCCGTGACGTCTGGCTGATTTTCACCAGCCCGATCTTCTTTGACCCGAATGTCATCATTACGCACGAAGAGCACGGGTTCGTTGCAGACGCCAAGGGCCTTCAAGGTGAGCGCATTGCATTGCCACGTGGCACCATGGTTGAGGAGCGTGTGCGTCGTGACTTTCCGAATTTGAGCGTTGTCCTGACGGCGAGCGAACCTGAAGCGATGGCTCTGGTATCTGAGCGCAAAGCCGACTTGACCATCCGGTCCCTGATCGTGGCGGCCAATGCCATCAAAAAAGAAGGTCTCTTCAACCTGAAGATTGCCGGTCAGATTCCCGAGTACACCAATCAGCTTCGCATTGGTGTACTCAAGGACGAAACAGTGCTTCGGTCGATTCTGGACAAAGGTGTGCAAACCCTCACGCCACAGGAGCGCGAAGCGATTTCAAACAAGCATGTATCCATCAGCATTCAACAAGGAATTGATTGGACACGCGTCAATATTTTGCTGGGTTTGCTGGCGATCGCTGCCCTCGTTGTCCTGTACATTCTGCGCAACAACCGCCGGCTCCAGCATGCCCTGACTGCCAGTCAGGACGCTCGCAGTGCCTTGCATGTTTCGGAAGAGCGTCACCGCCTATTGGCCGATAACGCCTCCGATGTTATTTGGACAATGGATTTGACGGGCCGCTTCACTTATGTGAGCCCTTCGGTTGAACGTCTGCGAGGCTATTCGGTGGCCGAGGTGATGCAGCAAACTCTTGATGAGGCGCTGACACCGGAAAGCGCGAAAATCGCAGCAGCGGGCTTGGGTCTCGCGATTCAGGCGATTCATGCCAAACAGCCCGTGGCTGATTTCCGAGCTGAACTGGAACAGCCGTGCAAACAGGGTGGTACCGTTTGGACCGAAGTCAACGTCACCGGCATCAAAAACACCCTCGGCGAGTTCGTCAACCTGCTTGGCGTGACTCGCGACATTTCCGAACGCAAGCGAGCCGAGCTAGACCTGCGTATTGCCGCTGCTGCCTTTGAGTCCCAGGATGGCATGGTTGTGACCGATGCTGATCGAATGATATTGCGGGTAAACAGCGCGTTTACTCAAATCACCGGTTACTCGGCTGCAGAGGCTATTGGCCAGAATCCTCGCATGCTTAGATCAGACCGCCATGACGAGAGTTTTTACGAGGCCATGTGGGAAGCCATTGAACGTACCAGTGCCTGGCATGGCGAGATATGGCATAAGCGCAAGAGCGGTGATGTTTACCCGGAGCAGCTCACTATCACTGCAGTAAAAGCAGGTGGCGGGCAGATTACGCACTATGTGGCTACGCTTCGCGACATTACCGAACGCAAGCAACTGGAAGAAGAAGTGCAACAACTTGCGTATTACGACCCGCTGACCCGCTTACCCAATCGCCGGCTTTTCAATGACAGGTTGAGTCAAACGCTGGCACGCGCCAAGCGTGCGCAGTCGCGCATGGCATTGATGTTCATCGATCTGGACAAATTCAAACCGATCAATGACCAGCACGGCCATGAAGCGGGCGATTGGGTTCTGGAGGCGGTAGCACGACGCATTGAGCATTGTCTTCGAGCCTCTGATACGGTGGCGCGCGTTGGCGGCGACGAATTCCTCGTCCTGTTGCCTGACATACAAACCGGCGAGGATTCGCTTGCAGTCGCCGAGAAAATCCGCATCGAGTTGGAGCGGCCGTTTATTACTCCGAGCCAACTATCGCTGCACGCTTCGTCGAGCATTGGTATCGCGATTTACCCGGATCACGCCAATACCGAGGAAGATTTGCTGCGTTTGGGTGACCGTGCCATGTATCAGGCGAAGAGCGCGGGGGGCAATTCCGTGGAACTGTGTGCCTTGAGCGCAGAGCCACAGGATTCTGACGACATCAGTTCGGCCGGTCAATCGATTGTCCGATTGACCTGGAAGGCGGCTTTTGCCTGTGGGCACGAGGCGATTGATAGCGAGCACCGAGAGTTGTTCCGGCTGAGTAATGTTCTTTTAGGCAAAGCAGCGACACGAACCGAGGAGCCTGTTCAGTTTGAGGAGGCGTTCGATGCTCTCCTGGCCCATGTTGTAAAACACTTTGCGCACGAAGAGGAGATTCTTCAGGAGTATGCGTACGAACACCTTCAGGAACACGCCGGGATTCATCAAACGCTGGTGGCGCAAGCGCTCAAGCTTCGCCACCCTGTCAATCAAGGAACTGATGTGTCGGTTGGCGAGTTAGTAGATTTTCTGGTGACCGAAGTGGTTGCCCGGCACATGCTGCATGAGGATCAAAAGTTTGCCCCGCTGTTTTCCGCCGAAGATGTCACTCTCATTACAAGAGCCGGTAAAGGATCATAATTATCCCGATAGCAGGTAATGCAGAGGGCTTTTAGCGTGGCGAACGCGGCGTAATGAGGTTGATGAGTGCAAGCTGCTCCATTCTATTGACGATCGGTTCAAGTTCCCGGCTTGGCTGAGTCAGCGAATATTTGACCATGGGCGGATTACTCGGCAACACTTGCCGTTCGAGCAGGCCTTGGCCTTGCATGACGCGCAGGCGATTGGTCAGCAATTTGGTCGACACTTTGATCAGATCACGGCGCAGATCGCCAAACCTGCGTGGGCCGGCACGAAGAAGCCGCAGTATCTGTGCCGTCCGCGCACCGGCCAGCAGGTCAAGTACGTCTTCCAGCGAACAGTTGTCGGGCAAGGGCGACAGTCGGTAGTTATCTGTGGGAACCAAGTCGTGCAGATCGTTCATCAGAACCAAACTTGACTTGTACACTCAACAACTAATGATCCGAAACCGAAGAAGAACGACCGTGCCGCGCTTCCTGGACGACGTTCACGGCGGCGGACCCAGTCCTCAGCTACACCAAGACGCTATTCGAGCGCGGTGATAAACACCAATCGATGTGCTTACGGATCAATGCACTTTTTTGACAGCCAACCCGTTCACTTGAGGTTTCAATGATTACCCTTCGCAAGAGTTCTGACCGCGGCCATGCCGATCATGGCTGGCTGCACAGTGATCACACCTTTTCCTTCGCCGATTATTACGATCCGCAGGAGATGGGGTGGGGACCACTGCGCGTGATCAACGAGGACCGAGTCGAACCCGGTAAAGGGTTTGGCACGCACGGCCACCGTGACATGGAGATCATCAGCTATGTCCTGTCCGGACAATTGCAGCACAAGGACAGCATGGGCAATGGCACGGTCATTCGCCCCGGCGATGTGCAGCGCATGAGTGCCGGCACCGGCGTGCAGCACAGCGAGTTCAACCCCTCGCCGGATTCTCTGGTGCACTTTCTCCAGATCTGGATCGAGCCGGAAACGCGCGGCATAGCGCCAAGTTACGAAGAGAAGTTTTTCTCACCCGAGGACAAGCAGGGGCAACTGAGACTGGTCGCTTCGCGCGACGGACGAGAGGGCAGTGTCACCATTCATCAGGACGCCGATCTCTTCACCAGTCTGCTGAGTGCGAAAGAGCAGATCGCACACCGGATCGCCGCCGGGCGCCTCGCCTATCTGCATCTCATCACAGGCGCGGTGCACGTCAACGGCGTTGCGCTCAAGACCGGTGATGCCGCGAAGATCCAGGCGGAAGAGGCGCTCGTCATCGTGGCCGACGAGGAGTCCGAACTCCTCTTGTTCGATCTCGGTTGATTTGCTCGAGTGGTACGCCGCTATGGTGTTGGAGACAACGACGATTAAGCGAACGATGCTCTGGAAGCCGCATAAATTGGCGCTCTACAGGAACGATGCCGGGACAGGCTCGTAAACATTGGCTTGCACGGCATCCCCATTGGAGATGCCCGCCAATTGAGCCCATCAGCCCGGCTTCATTTCTTCTGGAACCTCTGGTTGCTCAGGAAGAACGTAGCCAGGAAGCCAATCGAAACGAAGGCCGTACTGGCGAGAAAACTGTAATAACCAGCGTCCTTCGGCCAGTTGTCGGCAATCAGTCCAACCATCTGCGGACCGACGATGCCACCGGCCGACCAGGCGGTAAGGATCACGCCGTAGACGACCGGCATCTGCCTGGCACCGAACACGTCGAGAATGAAGCTGGGCATGGTGCCAAACGCGCCTCCATAGCAGAGCAGGATATAGCAGAACAGCGCGGCAAATATCCATGGACTGGCCGTGTTCGCGAGCGCGGCAAAGACGAGAATTTGGCTGCCCAGCATGATCGAGAACGTTCTTGAACGCCCGATCTTGTCTGACATCCAGCCCCAGAAAAAACGTCCGATGCCGTTGAACAGCGAGGTCACGGCGATCAGCGTCGCGCCATAGGTCGCCAGCGTTTTTACGTCGAGAGAACCATCAAGCTTGCGCCACAGATCCTGGAACAAGGGCGACTGGAAACCGATGATGGCGATCCCCGCCGCAATGTTGCAGAAGAACACCAGCCACATTAGGAAGAAACGATTGGACACGATGCAGTCCCTGGCACTCAGCTGCGAGAAGGCGGTGGAATTGGCATTGGCGGCCTGCGGCGGCGGTGTCCAGCCGGCGGGGACGTAGCCCTTGGGTGGATTCCGCAGGAACCAGCCGATCGGCACGGTGAGAATCAGGAAAATAACCCCGAGCGCGGCGAACAGCTTGGTCAGGATCGCCTGGAGAACCTCGGGATTCTGGAGCGTCTGCTTGCCATCGACCAAGCCGTAGACGAGTTCAACGCCGGAGGTGAAATGCGCATACAGCAGCGGCGCAAAAAGCTTGGACATGGCCAGTGCGCCAAGGCCAAAGCCCATGATCACCAGCCCGGTAGAAAGGCCTTTTTTGTCAGGAAACCACTTGGCCACCGTCGCCACCGGGGTGACGTAACAGAGCCCCAACCCGCAGCCGCCGATCACGCCATAGCCGATGAACAAAAGGGTCGGCGACTTCATGGACAAGGCCAGCGCCGCAAGCAGGTAACCGAGGCCGAACAACACGCCACCGGACATGGCCAGCTTGGTGGGCCCAACGCTCGCCAGCTTGGTGCCACCCCAGGCGGCGGAAATACCGAGGAAACAGATGGCCAGCGAGAACGCCCAAGCCGTCATGCTGTTGGACCAGCCGAACGCATCGCCAAGCGGCTTCTGAAAATAGGACCATGCATAGGCGGTGCCCAGGCAGATTTGCAGGGCGACGCCCAGCAGGCAGATGAACCAGCGATTGGGGATTTTTTCTGGCGAAGCATTGGCGTGAGTCATGGGATACCTTAGGGTCGAGCCGTCCAGCGCGACCGAATGAATGAGGGCCTATATGGACAGGAGTATGG
>JAIFNM010000062.1 GCA_020047725.1 Betaproteobacteria bacterium | reverse complement strand
TTTTCTCCACGATTTCCGGCTGCCCGACGTAGCGGCTGTCGAAGACTTCCTGCAGGATGATGCATTTCAGGCCGCGCATCGCCGCCTGGCTTGCCACCGCCGCGCCGTAGTTGCCGCTGGAAGCAGCAGCCATGCCTTTGTAGCCCTTCTTGCGCGCTTCAAAGGCGCTGATCGACGCACGGCGTGCCTTGAAGGAACCCGAAGCATTGGCCGCTTCGTCCTTGACCAGAATCGTCGCGCCCTTGCCCGGCCCGGCGAAGGCACGGACGGCTTCGGTCAGGTTTTTCAGCTCAAAGAGCGGTGTATTGCCGACCTTGCTGTCGAACTGAATACGGGCAATGTCATCAAGACTGTAGCCTGTCTCGCCCATCATGCGCTCGTAGTCGAAGGCAATCGGACTCTGGATGAAATCCGTGAAGTCGATGCCGAGGCTCGCCTTCATGATCTCGTTCTTGCGCGCCGTAACGGCGGCGAAAGACATGTCGCGATTAGCAGAACTCATGATCTCTCCTGGATTCCAATGGTCAAAAGTTCGGGAACAATGGTCCCGAAGCTGTGGTTGTAACTGGGGCTGATGGTCATAAGTACACCGCTGTGTTCGTGCCCGATGATGCTGAGAATCTTAACGTCATCGCCGATCTCGGCATCGTCCTGCAGGAATCCGGAAACGCGGAGTACATACGGGCATTTTCTGGTGTCCTCCGGGAGGTTGGGAGCGCGTTCTTCGGGTTTTAGAAGAACACGTTCGATCTCGACCCATGTCCCTTTTTTGGCAATATTGCTCATGGTTTGGTCCTAAAAAAAGAATGCACGAAGCACTCAGGCATGCGAATAAAACTCCGCGCCCGCTCTATCTCCACAATGTGAAACCGAGACAAGGTATGAATGAGCAGCTAAAGGCAAGACCCTTGACCCTTCATCCACCACCGCTAACTGTCAGTCATGGATCTGTTCGCGCATGTCGCCCATGATCGCGCGCGGCACGGGAAGGTCGATCATGGTATGCAACCCAGGACGCGCATTGATGATCTGCGGGATCATGTTGATGCACATGGCAATGGTGCCGATTCCGCCAGGAACTTCCGGTTTGTTGGCCATATTGATATTGGGCGTACCCTTGATCACGACGTAGTCGCCGGTATCAGTCCCTTCAAGTTGTGGCTCGACCTGCTGCGGATGCACCATCTCGACGGCCAGCTTTCCGCCAACGGTGCCAAAACCCTTCATGGTGCAGCCAGCCACGTTGCCGGGCAGCACCTCAGCGTACTTGGTCTTGCGCAACACGTTGGAAACGATGGGGTCCATCGTCTGCTCAACTGCCTTATCGAGTTTCCAGCCAATTGCATCACAGATCATGTTGATCGATTCATTGAAACCCACGTGACCGGCGAGATGGCCCGAGGCCGACTGTTTTTTGAACTCCTCGAGCGTAATCCCGACACCCTGCTCTTCCATGACCGCCGGGCCAAAGGGTGACAGGCTGTTTACGCGCTCGGCCTTGACATACTCGACATCGGTGCAGGCACCCGTCATCAGGATCACCAGAAGATCCATGATCAGGCCGGGATTGATCCCGGTACCCAGGACACTGACGCCATTGGCCTTGGCCAGACGGTCTATTTCGGCTGCCAGTTCCGGCTCATTCGCCTTGGGGTAAGACATCTCTTCCGCAGTAGAAATAACGTTGATTCCCAACTCGATGATCAGTTTAAGCTTGTCGAAGGTCTTGCGCGTGAAACTGTCAGTTGCGAGAAGAAGCACATCGGCCGAACCCTTGCTGATGACCTTGTTGATATCGCCTTGAACGAGTACGTCCTTGCGATCATTCCGCGGGACGCCAACCAGATCGAAGATGCTCTTCCCGACTCGCTCCGGGTGAATATCGCAAACGCCGACAATATCGACACCCTTCTTGCGCATCAACACCTCGGCCATTCCACTGCCCATGGCACCAAAGCCCCAGATAACAACTCTTACGTTTTCATGCCTCATAAAATTTCTCCAATGCGGTTAACCCACTGATAATGACTTCTGCATTGCCGCCTCATGCTTTGAACACAAAACGGCAATATTTAAATCATTTGTCTTTACTTTTGACGATTCAAACGTGAATTACTCATGCCGTACAAGAAATATCCCAGGATGGCGACGCCCATCCAGATAAAGAATGTGTGGTAAGTGGATGCCGACAAATCCTTCAGAATGTACAAACAGGATGCAATGCTCAAGCCAGGGAACAGGTAGGGCCCAAACGGAACACGGAAGCCTGGTTGATCTGCACCTATCCCCTTGGCTCGCATTACTGGAACGGCAATCGAGACGATGATGAATGCCGTCAGGGTACCCATGCTGACCATATCCCAAAGGAAACCCGAATCAACGAGTCCGGCAACAATGGCAATCGCGATGCTGACAATAATGGTGTTGCTAACCGGTACCCGGGTTTTCTCGCTCACATTATGGAACGAAGACGGGATCAGACCATCCTTGCTGATGGCATACAGAATTCGCGTCTGTCCGTAAATGGTGACCAAAGTCACACTTGCTACGGAAATTACAGCACCCAAGGACAAAATCAGCGCCGGCCATGCCTGGCCAGTAACATCCTGAAGAATCACTGCCAAGCCGGCTTCCTGCCCAGCAAATTTGCCCGCTTCTTGCGCTCCGACTGCGGCAATCGAAACCAGCATGTAAAACACCGTTACGATGATCAAGGCCCAAAAGATGGCCAAGGGAACACTACGGTGAGGATTTTTCACTTCCGCGCCGCCTGTGGCAACCGTATCCAGACCGATAAAGGAGAAGAACACAGTTCCAGCCGCTGCGGTCACGCCAGCCATACCGGCCATACCTTTGCTGTTATCGGTGTTAAAGAACGGCGTGAAGTGTTCTGCATTGAAACCCGAGAGGGCAATCACCACGAAGAAAGCCAGGATCCCCAACTTGATCAGCACCATGACTGCGTTCAGTGTGGACGATTCTTTCGTGCCTCTAAGCAACATGATGCAACACAAGATCACCAGAATCACCGGAGGCAAGTTGAAAGAGCCGGAATTTATTACCGTCGCACCATCTTTCATGCCTATCAATGGCGTTCGCAGCATTTCCGGGATTTGCCAGCCGATGCTATTTGTCAGGAAGTGGTTCAGATAAGCAGACCAGCCTATCGCAGTCGCGCTGGCGGCCAGCGCATATTCGAGCAACAGGCAAGCGGCAACAATATAGGCGGCAAACTCACCGACGGTGGCATAGGCGAAAGAATAGGAAGAACCGGAAGAGGGAATTCGTGCGGCGAGTTCAGCGTAACAAAATGCTGTCAAGCCAGCAGTCAACGCTGCAATAAGAAAGGAAAGGATCACCGAAGGGCCTGCTTTTGGCACGGCTTCGACCATGGTAAAGAAAATCCCTGTTCCGATGGTTGCTCCAACGCCGATCATGGTCAAAGGGAACACGCCCATCGAACGCACAAGAGCACCGTGCTCCAGTTTTTCGACACCTTCATCGGAACCCTGATGTGGTTCCAGATGTCCTTCCAGTTCCGAGTCTGCCGCCTTGGTTCGTATCAATCGTTGAAAGAACGAATCATTTTTTATAACAGTTGCGTTGCCATTGCCCATATCCCTGCTCCTTGTGATTGCCTGCTGACGCGGGCGCGTTTTTAAGAGAAGTGTTTTTTCGATGCGAGAAACCAATTACCAAAGACTAATGAGATACAAAGGAATTTTTATTGTTTTTGGGTATTAAAATACAAATAAAACGGCGCTGTGACAACGATTTCGCTACTCTTTTTGACTCCCCAGTTTGATCGTTGAAACACGATGAGCGCAATCATTGTCGAAGTCGGCTCAAATAAGAAGCAGTATTAACCAAATTATCATTTAACAAGCTTCGATAATGACCTATCCGAGAAAACCTGATCAACAACCCCGCAACAGATCATTATCAAACATTTAAAGCGCGCGGGTCCAGTAACATCAGTGCTTGCGCATCAGCGTGCTTTTACCGAATAAACTTTCGATCAGATCCACAGCCAACTCGGCAGTCTGGTTGCGCAAGTCCAACGCAGGATTAAGTTCAACGATGTCGAGCGAGGCAAGATTGCCTGTATCCGCGATCATCTCCATACAGAGTTGTGCCTCGCGGTAGGACGGGCCACCACGTACGGTAGTACCCACGCCAGGCGCTATGGCTGGGTCGAGAAAATCGACATCCAGGCTCACGTGCAAATGAGTGTTGTCATCCATATGTGACAACGCCTGTTCCATCGAATAGCGCATACCCATCTCATCGATATAGCGCATGTCGAACACTTCAATGCCGACATCGTGAACCAGACGCTTTTCTCCCTCATCCACGCTGCGAATACCGATCTGGCGCACATCTTTAGGCTGAAGCGCAGGAATGTGGCCACCAATTCCGACCAAATCCGGATGGCCGTGGCCACACAGACAGGCGACAGGCATACCGTGGATGTTACCACTGGGCGTAAGTGCTGCCGTGTTGAAGTCAGCATGAGCATCAAACCAAAGGACGCGCAACTGTTTGCCCAAATCGCGGCAATGCCGTGCCACCGCACTGATCGAACCCATGGCCAGACAATGGTCGCCGCCTAACATGATCGGCATCCGACCGGCCTTCAACTCGGCGTACATAGCGTCATGCAGTTTCTGGTTCCACTCTATGACTTCAGGCAGATGTCGAAATCCGTCCACTGCTCCTTGCCATGGATTGGCTGATCCAGATAGATTGCCACAGTCTTTGACGTCGATTCCAAACTGAGTGATCGCCTGCGAAATGCCAGCCACACGCAATGCCTCGGGTCCCATGCGAGCACCGATGGTTCCCGCTCCAACATCGGTAGGCACGCCGATGAGACTTACACTTCGCTGAACTGGGCTGCCAATCGAAGATGAGTTCACGGTGCGATCTCCTGTGCACTGTGCAATGCACTGACCACATCCTGGCCACAGAAATGTTGGAATTGGACAACCAAGGAATACTTCATGTTGTTGAGCTCCGCTAATTATTAGAAAGCCTTATGGAAAAGCGTATGCAGTAGGCCGCATCAGAATGCAGCCTGTCAACGAGCATCAGTAAAAGTTATGGCCGAACAATCCTGCAATATCCGACTCAACTAAATTACGTTTTGCCGTATCGAATATGGCATCTAAAATCAGGTGCCAACTCCCCACTAAACGCTACGACCTACTCCACTTCTTGTCTGTCATGACATCGACCCGGCCTGGATTACCTTTATACTAGCGCGTTGCAATGGGGGAACAGCGTGCTACAAACGAAAGCTCAGGTCCAGGCAATGGGCTGTTTGGTGTTGGCGATGGCCTTGTGGGGCAGTTCATTTATCGCGTTGAAAATGGCGTTTTCAGAACTGCCGCCCTTATGGGTAATCTTCGCGCGCATGGCGCTGGGTAGCATGGTGTTCCTGTTAGCTTGGCATTGGCGAGGGAAAATTGACTATCGCGCTGGTGACTGGAAATACCTGCTTGGTTTGGCCGCCTGCGAGCCTTGTCTATATTTCATCTTCGAAGCTCTGGCTTTACAAAACACTAGCGCATCGCAGGCTGGGATGATCACGGCTTTGCTGCCGCTGCTGGTGGCAATGGGAGCATTTGTATTCTTGCACGAGCGGATTTCACGCTACAGTCTGGCTGGTTTTCTGCTGGCAATAGCCGGTGTGGTCTGGTTGAGCCTGGGCGGAGTAGCAAAGCCTGGGCGGAGTAGCAAATGAGCATGCGCCAGCACCGCTGCTGGGAAATTTCTACGAAATTCTCGCGATGGTCTGCGCCACTTGCTACACGCTGACTTTGAAATTTCTGTCTACTCGTTACTCAGCCTTTCTGATGACCGCCATGCAGTCATTTGTCGGGGCCGTGTTTTTTCTGCCAGTAGCGGCCTGGAGCGCACCGATGCCGGTCACGATCAGCCCTTTGGGTCTGGCCGCAGTAATATACCTTGGGCTGGTGGTAACGGTCGGAGCGTACGGCCTCTACAACTTCGCGGTGAGCCGGCTGCCCGCCAGCCAAGCCGCCGCCTTCGTTAACCTGATTCCGCTATTCACCCTGCTGTTTGCCGTCCTGCTACTTGGTGAAAGCCTGACCTTCCAGCAGATGCTCGGTGCCGCTCTGGTATTTTCCGGCGTAGCCTTGAGTCAGTGGCGAGGCCCTCCTACTCCTTTGGCAGCCGGGATTCTCGACTAAGGTTTGACAGTTTCCTCACAGGCTTGCAATACCTTCGCAATACGGCTCGCATCGACATTGCTGCCAGTCACGATGTTCAACACCTTCAACCTATCAATATTAGGCAAGTGGTGCAATAGCGCGGCCACACCCACCGCCGCTGAACCTTCGACGATCTGGTGGTGGTATTTGATCATCCAGTGCATCGCTTCGGCGACTTCGGTCTCCTTTACAACCAGGATGTCGTCAACATAATGCAGCACCATGTCAAGGTTTTCTGCACCAGCTTCGCCCAGTAACCCATCAGCCAGCGTCTCTCCATATTCGACCGCGACGATTTTTCGCTGGCGGAACGAATGCAGCCACGGATCAGACGATTCGGTCTGCACGCCAATGACTTTGACACAAGGGTTGATCGACTTGGCCACCATCGCCACGCCCGACAGCAAGCCGCCGCCACCGACAGGCACCAGAACCAGATCGAACTCCGGCTCAACCAGGAAAGCTTCGAGTGCAACAGTACCCTGCCCAGCCACAACCCACGGATCGGCATAACTCGACACGTAGGTGCGGCCGGTCTCCAGTGCAATTTCTTTGGCATACGCATAGGCGATGTCGTAGTTTGCGCCGTAGATCACCAGTTTTACGCCCAGGCGACGGATGCTTTCGAGCTTGGTCTCAGGTGTACTGGTTGGAACAACGACGATGGCATCTACATTCGCCGTTTTCGCCGCCATCCCGAGCCCCAACGCAAAGTTACCCGACGATGTCGTGATAACGCCACGCTCACGCTCGGCAGGAGTCAGAGCTAGCAAACGGTTGCTGGCTCCACGGATTTTGAACGAACCGGTGCGTTGCAAAGCCTCCATCTTCATCCACACGTCAGCACCGCGCAGTTCACTCATCTTGTCCGAGTGAACCAGCGGCGTGGACAACACACTGCTCGCAATGCGCTTTTGAGCCACCAATACATCATGCAGATTTACATTGATCATGGTCGTGCTTCCGGTTCATGGGTGAAAAGAAAAAAGCCCCACTTGATAAACAAGCAGGGCTTTGATAGCGAAACGGTAAGAACTTAGTTGCGAGCGACTAAGTCCTCGCCGAATGGCTTCAGGCTGTCAGTTCGCCAACCACGACAACCTTGACGGTTGCCAGCACATCAGTGTGCAGCGAAATTTCCAGCGAAGATTCGCCAACTGTTTTGAGCGGGCCAACCGGCATACGAATGTCGGACTTCTCGACATCGAAACCAAGTGCCTTCAGGCCATCGGCCACGTCATGGTTGGTCACCGAACCAAACAGGCGACCATCAACACCAGCCTTGCGGGTAATCGAAACCAGCACGCCCTCAAGCTTCTCTGCAAAAGCCTGAGCAGCGACCAGCTTTTCAGCAGCGGCCTTCTCGAACTCGGCGCGCTTGCCCTCGAATTCCTTCATCGCCGCCGGCGTGGCACGCTTGGCCTTGCCATGGGGAATCAGGAAGTTGCGGGCATAGCCATCCTTGACCTTAACGAGATCGCCGAGGTTACCGAGGTTGACGACCTTCTCCATCAGAATAATTTGCATCGTCTTGTCCTCGATTATTGGTGGTTGTCGGTGTAGGGAAGCAGCGCCAGGAAGCGCGCGCGCTTGATGGCCACCGACAGCAGACGTTGATAGCCAGCCTTGGTACCGGTCAAACGAGCCGGCATGATCTTGGCATTTTCAGCGATGTATTCCTTGAACAGATCGACATCCTTGTAATCGATGCCGTCCATTTTTTCGAGACTAAAGCGGCAGAACTTGCGGCGTTTGAACAGCCCACTGCCACGTTTTTTGACGTTCTTGTCATCCTTCTTCTTGAAGAACCTACCCATTTTGATTTCCTTCTACAAATTCAATCGTAGTTACATGCAATCTCAGCTGCTTGGTGTTCTTACTCTTGGCGGCCATAAAGCCCGTCAAACGAACTGTCACTCCCGGTGTCGCTGCCTGTAGCCATCTGGCTGTCTGACCAATGGCCTGGATTTCACACTCGACACGCCTTGGGCTACCCGCTTCGACCTGCTCCGACTGATGCCCGATCACACATTCCGTTACCGGCACTGCCGCCGGGGTAAAACGAAGTGCTTTGCGCTCGATCAGGACTCCGGTAAGTTCTACGCGATTCAGCTGAGCCTCAACAATCAATCAGCCGCCACTTCGGCAACTTCAGCCACAGTTTCTTCTTGGGCGTCCATCATCGACTTCGACTTATCTTCCTTCATCATTGGCGAAGGCGCAGTAACAGCACGCTTCATCTTGATGGTCAGGTGGCGAAGAACGGCATCGTTGAACTTGAAGCCATGCTCAAGCTCAGTAAGCACTTCGCCATTGCACTCGATATTCATCAGCACGTAGTGTGCCTTGTGCAGTTTCTGGATCGGATAAGCCAGTTGACGGCGCCCCCAGTCCTCTAGACGGTGAATCTGACCACCGTGCGTAGTTACAAGCGTCTTGTAACGCTCGACCATCGCCGGGACCTGTTCACTCTGGTCCGGATGGACAATAAAAACGATTTCATAATGGCGCATGAACACTCCTCATGGTAGAAGCCCCCCGCCATGCGAACGGTGGAGCAAGGTGGAAAAGCCGGCAATTATAGCCCTTTAAGCACTTGAAAATCAATGCTTACGATCTTTTCCATTACATCACCTGGCTAACAGGCAACTCAGGGCAACGCCCGACTCTCACAGAAGCTCTTCCAACCGCAGGCGGGTAATCTTGCCTTTGACGACAGCCAGCGCCTCAATTCGGCTGATCGCTGCATCAACGTTTTTCTCGCGCGTCCGGTGTGTCAGCATGATGATGTCGGTCTGCTCTTCGCCTTCGTCAGGTTCACGCTGCATCATGGCATCAATCGAGATCTGCTGGTCAGCGAGAATGCGGGTGATGTCTGCCAGCACCCCTGGTTTGTCCTCGACGCGCAAACGCAGGTAATAGCTGGTGATCACCTCGGACATAGGCAGAATCGGCAAATCGACCATGGCACCCGGCTGAAATGCAAGATGTGGGACGCGATGTTCGGGGTCGGCCGTATGCATGCGGGTCACGTCAACCAGATCGGCGATCACGGCGGAAGCGGTAGGTTCGGCACCTGCCCCTTTGCCGTAATAAAGCGTGGGACCGACCGCATCGCCTTTGACCAGAACCGCGTTCATCGCACCTTCAACATTGGCGATCAGTCGCTTCTCCGGAATCAGCGTCGGATGCACGCGCAACTCAACGCCTTCGGCGGTACGTTTGGTAATGCCGAGCAACTTGATGCGATAGCCGAGTTGTTCTGCGTACTTGATATCCGCCGCATCGAGCTTGCTGATGCCCTCGATGTGCACCTTGTCGAAGTTCATCGAATTGCCGAAGGCAATGGCGCTCATGATGGTCAGTTTGTGCGCAGCATCAACACCTTCGACATCAAAGGTCGGATCAGCTTCGGCGTAACCAAGAAGCTGCGCCTCCTTGAGAACGGTTTCGAAGGGCAATCCCTTGTCGCGCATTTCGGAGAGAATGAAGTTGGTGGTACCGTTGATGATCCCGGCGATCCACTCAATGCGGTTAGCCGTGAGGCCTTCGCGCAAGGCCTTGATAATCGGGATTCCGCCGGCTACGGCGGCTTCAAAGGCAACCATCACGCCTTTGTCCTGTGCAGCCGCAAAAATCTCGTTGCCATGCGTGGCCAGCAAGGCCTTGTTGGCGGTAACAACGTGTTTGCCATTCTCGATGGCCTTGAGTACCAATTCCTTGGCGATGCCATAACCGCCAATCAACTCGATGACGATGTCGATTTCCGGATCAGAAACCACGGCGAACGCGTCGTCAGTAAGCCTGCACATACCGCCGGTAACAGTCCTAGCCAGTTCCAGATTTTTGTCGGCGACAACGGTAATCTGAATCGGCCGCCCGGCACGGCGAGTAATTTCCTCTGCGTTGCGTTTGAGAACGGTAAAAGTGCCGCCACCGACCGTGCCGATGCCAAGAAGTCCAACGTTGATCGGTTTCATTTAAGTACTTTCTTAAAACAGAATGAAGGGATATGCATCCCTTCGCGAAAATAAAAACGGTGCGCCCTTTGTCGCTGCACCCCGGAGTCGAGAGTCAGAGTGTCGCATCCAAGCGAAACAGCCTTTGCTTCAAGCCAATCAAGCATCATTTTACCAGCACCCTGCGAGCGGCACGCCTCGTCACTGACCAAATCGTCAACATACAATCGACGCCCGTCATGGGTATTTTCAATTACCCGCCACAACGCAACGCAACGCACGGCACCACCATCAACGACCAGAGCCATGCGTGCTCCATTGACGAACACTTCGGACAGCCGCCCCACGTAGTTTGCCGGAAGCTGTGGCCTCAGTTGTCGATGCACGAATTCGGCCTGTGCCAACCAAGACGGCGCAGACACTGCGCCTGAATCATCGGTTATGGCAACGACGTGCATCTCGGGTTCGATCACGTTTGTGACGCCTTCCATGAAAGCCAGCAATTCAAGTGTTCGCCTAGCTCAGACCTTAGAATTACTGCCAGCAAAAAGATATAATCCTACTTTATCGTGCCGTTCCCCGCAATTTTATGAAGCTGCACCGCACCCAAACCGCTGGCCAGAATACCTTTACTGCCTATGGTGAAAGCTATGTCAGCGTCAATGCCATTCAGTACAGCAGCAACCTGATTGTCTTTCCTGATCGTTTGATCACTGACTGGACAATGGCATGCTTCGAAACACTCAGTCTTGGCGATTTTGAACTGCTTGCCGCGCTTGAAACCGAGATCATTCTTTTTGGCACCGGCGACCAACTGCGCTTCCCCCGCCCAGAGCTCATGAGACCGCTCATTCAGGCGCAGAAAGGCCTGGAAGTCATGGACATTCATGCAGCCTGCCGCACGTACAATATTTTGCTCAGCGAAGGACGCAATGTTGCTGCAGCTCTAATCTTTTCCTGACTATTACTTCCAATTGTTTCAAATGGCCGGCTCGTTCGGCAAACCTTAAGCCAGGACTGCCCCTTTAATGAAACGCATTGCTCTCAAGGTCGACGTTGACACCTACCGTGGAACGCTTTCCGGCGTTCCCGCACTGACCGAACTACTGCAACGTTACGGTGCCCAAGGTACATTCTTCTTCTCGCTTGGACCCGACCATGGCGGTCGTGAAAAACCCCTGACCTCACTGAGCCGCTATTACGACCTGAGCACGCGTCTATACGGACGCCTGCTGCCCGCCCCGAACATCGGCTTGCGCTGCGCCGAAATTCTCCGCCAGACCAGCGAGGCCGGCTTTGAAGTCGGCATTCATGCGTGGGATCGCGCCAATTGGGAACAGAAGATTCAAACGGCTGAGAATCCGTGGGTCGAGGCTGAAATGAACAAAGCCTGTGCGGGATTTGTGGACATATTTTCTGAATCCGCAAGAGCCCATGGTGCAGCCGGATGGCGGATGAATCGCCACGCTTTGCGCCTAACACAACGACTGGGATTCGCCTACGCCAGCGATTGCCGTGGCAACCACCCCTTTATTCCCATCATTGACGGGGAAATCGTCGCCTGCCCGCAACTACCAACAACGCTACCGACGCTGGATGAAATCGTTGCACTGGAACCAGGCAACTCACCGGAACAGGCCGCTGACCGGATTCTGCAACTCTCCAGCGCCATTCCCGGCGACCACGTATTCACCCTGCGTGCTGAACTTGAGGGGATGAAGTTCGCCAGCACCCTTGAGCGCCTGCTGGCCGAATGGAAAAACCGCGACTATCAGCTTGTCGCCCTGTGTGATATTTACTCGACACTTGATATTGATGAATTGCCGCGCCATTCCGTCGGCTTTTCTGAAGCCCCAGGCAGACTGGGGCTAAGAATGTCACAGGGACCGGTGTTTCTGCACGACTGAAATGAAAAGGGCGACCGAAGCCGCCCTTTCTTAAGTTGCTGAAAACAACTCAGTCGCGATTACCGCCGAAGGCCATCAGCAGATTTAGCAGGCTGACGAAAACATTGTAAATATCCAGATACACCGCCAGTGTTGCCGAGATGTAGTTATCCTCACCACCATTCACGATCCTGCTGATGTCGTAGAGAATGTAAGCCGAGAAGATCATCACGGCAACAGCCGATATGGTCAGCGACAGCGCCGGGATCTGGAAGAAGATGTTGGCCAGCGCGGCCAGCAAAACCACCACCAATCCAATAAACAGAAACTTGCCGAGAAAGCTGAAATCCTTCTTCGTCACGGTCGCCACACCGGCCAGGGTGAAGAAGATGGCACCGGTACCACCAGCCGCCGTCGCAATCAGCGAACCGCCGTTGGAAAAGCCCAGAGCGACTTGCAGGATACGCGAGAGCATCAAGCCCATGAAGAAGGTGAAGCCCAGCAGAAGCACAACTCCCATGGCACTATGCTTGGTGCGTTCGATACCCCACATGAAACCGAAAGCCACACCCAGAAATAGCAGGAAGGAAACCATCGGGCTGCCGGCGAAAAACGCAAACTTCATCTGCACGCCGAGCAGTGCGCCAATGATCGTCGGAACCATCGTCAACGCCAGCAACATATAGGTGTTTCGCAAAACCTTGTTCTGCTGCAGTAATACGTCCTGAGTTGCCTGACCAGTCATTTGAAACTGCGGTAGCATTTTTTCATCCTCCAAAAGAATCGATTTGTTGCCCAACTAAGACGCGACAAGAGTGACACAAGTTGCACATGAGGGGGTAACAGTTTGTAACGTGGTATGATGTGCCCCGCTACAAATACCAGACAAGCGGCATCAAGCAGTAAGCGTGGCAAAGTGGTCGATTGCACCGGTCTTGAAAGCCGGTGAGTTTTCCACCAATCAGTTGATTTATAATGTTTTATTTTTCAAATCTCCGCAACCCAGCGGAAAATGGAGACTTGGGAGAGTGGTTTAATCCAGCGGTCTTGAAAACCGCCGACGAGCAATCGTCCGTGAGTTCGAATCTCACAGTCTCCGCCAGAAAACAGATAAAACCCGCTCTGCCGCTGGCATTGCGGGTTTTTTTCACTTTACATATATTTGTTAA
>JAIFNM010000285.1 GCA_020047725.1 Betaproteobacteria bacterium | reverse complement strand
CGATTGGTAAGTTCGCCGATTGTTTCCTTGTTTTCCAGCGCACGCTTGATAATTTTGTCATCAATATCGGTGATATTGCGCACGTAGGTTACATCGAAGCCGCTGGCACGTAGCCAGCGCTGAACCATGTCAAAAATAACGAGAACGCGCGCATGGCCCAGGTGGCAATAGTCATAGACGGTCATCCCGCAAACGTACATGCGAACCTTACCGGGTTCGATGGGGATGAAGTCCTGCTTTTCCCTGACCAGGGTATTGTAAATTTTCAGCATTTTTCCGGCTCACGAAAACGCCCCGTGAGAAAACGGGAGCATAAGGAATACTTTGGATTCGACGCGCTTCTTGTTAGAATTGATGGGTTAAGTAACCAACTTTTACGAAGTATACCATACCGATGCGTCTAATCTCCCCAACGCCTTCACTGGCGCGCCTTTCAGCCATTCTGCTTGGCCTGCTTCTAAGCGTTTCCGTTTCCCTTGTCAACGCCCAAACATTGCCCGACATTCAGCGCCTGATGAAGCAAAACCAGATGCCGCAGGCGCTCGAAAAAGTCGACATCTTTATTTCGACCAGACCTAAAGACGCTCAAGGCCGTTTCCTGAGGGGCTTGATCCTGACGGAAATGGGGCGTCCGGCCGACGCCATCGCCGTGTTTACCAAACTGACCGAAGACTTCCCCGAGCTGCCGGAACCTTACAACAATCTTGCAGTGCTTTACGCCCAGCAAAAGCAATATGACAAGGCGCGTTCTGCTTTGGAAATGGCTATCCGAACCCATCCGAGCTATTCCATCGCACATGAGAACCTTGGCGATGTTTACGCCAAGCTCGCCAGTCAGGCTTATGACAAAGCGCTCCAGCTTGATTCGTCGAACGCCGCGACACAAACCAAGCTGTCGATGATCAAGGAATTGATCAGCACGTCATCCAAGCCGGGGGTCAAGCCTGCGGCCGCCGCCACGCCTCCGGCAATCGAGCCGGCAAAAACGGCCAACGCGACTCCACCGAAGGAAGCCCAGCCTGCTACGGCAACGCCTCCTCCATCAGCCAAACCGCTTGAGAAGCCACCGGGGCCGGTTGAAGCAGTTAAAACGCCGGACGCCAAAACGCCTGCAGAAAAGGCTCCTATTGCCGCGGCAGTCAGCGAACCCGATGTAAGCAAAGCATTGCAAGGCTGGGCCAGCGCGTGGTCGCGCAAGGATGTCAAAAGCTATCTCAGCTATTACGCTGGCGATTTCCAGACGCCCAATGGCATGGCACGCAAAGCCTGGGAAGCAGAACGCACCCAGCGCATCGACAAGCCGGGAAAATTGCAGATCAGCGTGGATGACATCAAGGTTACGCTCGCGGGCGACAAGGCAACGGTCAAGTTCCGTCAGCACTACGTTTCGGCAACACTCAAGTCATCAACCAACAAGACAGTAGTGTTCGTCAAGACTGGCGAAAAATGGCTGATTCAGCAGGAACGCGTCGGTTGATGCGTCGATTAGCCCTTGCTGTTGTCCTGATTGCCGTTTTTGCTGCAGGTTCAGTTGTAATTGCAGGTGCCAACAACCGCCCGACCACGTTCTCCGACTCGGGTCCGGAACCGCAACTCTCCCGTATTCTTGTCGAGATCGAAAACAACCGTCTTGACGCTGCGCTTGGACAAACCGAAGAACTCCTGCAGCGCTACCCGACTTTCCGTCTGGCGCATCTGATCAAGGGCGATCTGCTGCTGGCGCGCAGCATGCCAATCTCGACGTTCGGCAACGCCAGCAATGCTCCGCCCGAGAAATTGACCGATCTGCGCGAGGAAGTCATTGCCCGACTCAAGGCCTACCGCAGCCGTGCCACGACTGCCGACTACGTGCCACGTTACCTGCTTCAGATGCCGCCCGGCCAAGAACATGCGATTGTCGTCGACACGCAGAAATCGCGGCTCTACCTCTACAAAAACGATAATGGCCGGCCACGCTTTGTTGCCGACTACTACATCTCGCATGGCAAGCTCGGTGCCGATAAAACGCGCGAAGGCGACAAAAAAACGCCGACCGGGGTTTATCACGTGACCTCCAGCCTGTCGCCGCAAAAAGTGGGCGACTTCTACGGTAGTGGAGCTTTCCCGATCAACTACCCCAACGAATGGGATAAGCGCCAGGGCCGCAACGGTCACGGCATCTGGCTTCATGGCACCCCGTCAGACACCTACTCGCGCCCGCCAAAGGCGTCGGACGGCTGCGTTGTTCTATCCAATGTCGATCTTGATTCGCTAGCCAAGAACCTGCAGATCGGGCTGACGCCGGTCATCATCAGCAACTCGATCGAGTGGCTTTCGTTTGACGACTGGCAAAGCGAGCGCAGCACGCTCACCAAGAAGATCGACGAATGGCGTAGCGATTGGGAAAGCAAGGATGTCAATCGCTACTTAAAGCATTACTCAACGAAATTCCGGACCAATGATCAAAACCTGGAACAGTTTGCACAGCAAAAACGAAAGGTGAATGGGAGCAAGGAGTGGATCAAGATCAAGCTGTCCAACACATCGATGTTCCGCGATCCGGGCAAGGAAGAACTGGTTGTCGTCACATTTGAGCAAGACTACCAGAGCAACAATCTCAACAACCAGATGAAAAAACGCCAGTACTGGATCCGCGAGGACAGTACCTGGAAAATTGTCTTTGAAGGAGCCGCCTGATGCATAAAAAGCTAGCGATCATGATCACCACCGGTTTGATCCTTTCAACCAGCACCCTCGCCGCTCCCAGCGTCGAAATGCAGACCAGCATGGGCACGATAGTGATTGAACTCGACTCCGAGAAATCTCCGGTTACGGTCAAAAACTTTCTGGAATACGCCAAGGACGGCTTTTACAACAACACGATCTTTCACCGCGTCATCGACGGTTTCATGATTCAGGGAGGCGGTTTCATGAAAGACATGGGTGAGAAACCCACGGCCGGCCAGATTCTCAACGAGTCAAAGAATGGCCTGAAGAATGAACGCGGATCGATTGCCATGGCCCGTCGCGGAGAACCAAACTCGGCCACCGCTCAGTTCTTCATCAACCACAAAGACAATTCCAGTCAGCTCGACTACCCGCTGAATAACGGTGGCTACGCCGTATTCGGCAAAGTCACGCAAGGCATGGATGTCGTGGACAAGATTGCCAAGGTTCCGACCGGCAACCGTTCCATGCACCAGAATGTCCCACTTGAACCGATCGTTATCCAGTCCGTCAAAATCATCTCTGATAAAAAGTAAGGAATCTTCATGATCAAGCTGCACACCAATTTCGGCGTCATCGCCATCGAACTAGACGCCGAAAAAGCACCGGAATCGGCCAAGAACTTTCTCGCTTACGCTGAAGCCGGGCACTACGACAACACGGTTTTCCACCGCGTCATCCCCGGTTTCATGGTCCAGGGTGGCGGTTTCGAGCCGGGAATGAAACAAAAACCGTGCAAAGCTCCGATCAAAAATGAAGCTGACAATGGCTTGAAAAACGACACCTACACGCTCGCCATGGCACGCACGTCCGATCCGCATTCCGCCACCGCTCAGTTCTTCATCAACATCGCCGACAACGACTTCCTCAACTTCAAGGCACCTAATGCCAACGGGTGGGGTTACTGCGTCTTCGGAAAGGTCGTCGAAGGCACAGAGGTCGTCGACAAGATCAAGGGCGTGAAAACCGGCAGTTCGGGTTTCCATCAGGACGTTCCGAAGGAAGATGTGATCATCGAGCGCGCTGAAATCTGCTGAACCTGATTCCTTGATCCGGCCTGAACGCTCAGTGATTCATTTCATTTCAGACCTGCATCTTTCGCCGCAAACTCCTGGCGTTGCTCGAATCTTTCTGGATTATCTCGGCGGCCCTGTACGAGCCGCCGAGCATCTCTACATTCTTGGCGACCTCTTTGAGGCCTGGCCAGGCGACGACTGTATTGACGATCCGGAGGATACGTTCAATCGCGGAATCGTCGACGGCCTTCGCGCAATGACTGGCTCCGGCGTCAGCCTGTCATTGATGCACGGCAATCGCGACTTCCTGCTCGGCGACGAATTCGCCATGCGCAGCGGAGCCCAGCCTCTGCCCGATCCCTACGTGCTATCACTGCCCAACTGGCAATTCGTTCTTTCGCATGGCGATATGCTATGCACAGACGATCAGGACTACCAGCTCTTTCGCGCCCAGATTCGTGACCCGGCCTGGCGTGTCGCCTTTCTGAACAAGCCGTTGCAGGAGCGTAAAGCCGTCGCCGTTGCTTTACGCCAGCAAAGCGAGCACATGAAGCGCGAAAAAGTTCTGCATGACCAGCAATACATGATGGATCTGAACCTCGGTGCGACCGACGATTTCCTGCGCTACAACGGCTACGCCACCTTCATTCATGGTCACACGCACCGCCCGGAAAAGCATGATCACCTGGTCGACGGCATTCACATTGAGCGCTGGGTGATGTCCGACTGGCACGAAGATCAGGGTGAATACCTGAGTTGGGATGGGCAGCAACTCAAGCGCCATGAGTTGCCCTGATTTTGCGATGATAAAATTCAATTGTCCGTATTCCCGAACCTTGGATTTCCAATGACTTCTCCTGCTTCAAGCACCCAATTCAGCTCGCTAGACGATGAAATCGAACGCAATGTTGTCGCGGCACTGACCGAAGATGTCGGTAGCGGTGATCTGACCGCGCAACTGGTTCCAGCGGACCGCATTACGCGCGCCACGATCATCTCACGCGAAAATGCCGTGCTATGCGGTACAGCGTGGTTTGCGAGTTGTTTCAGAAAGCTCGACCCGGCCATCGCGATTACCTGGAAAGCCGCTGACGGTGATCGCGTCGTGCCCGACCAGGTTCTATGCGAGATTGAAGGACCAGCGCGTGCGCTGCTCACCGGTGAACGTACGGCACTTAATTTTCTGCAGTTGCTCTCAGGGGTAGCGAGCAAGGCACAGCAGTACACCGACATCGTTGCCGGCACCAAAGCCCAGATCGTCGACACCCGGAAGACGCTCCCCGGCCTGCGCCTGGCGCAAAAGTTTGCCGTCAAGTGCGGCGGTGGCGGCAATCACCGTCTCGGTTTGTACGACGCGATTCTGATCAAGGAAAATCACATCCTCGCCGCTGGCAGCATTGCCGCGGCCATGGCAGCGGCGAAAAAGTCGGCTGAAGCCATAAGCGGCCAGTGCAAATTCATTCAGGTTGAGGTTGAAACCTTCGCCGAACTGCAGCAGGCGCTCGATGCCGGTGCCAAGATGATCCTGCTTGACAACATGAGCCTCGACCAGATGCGCGAGGCTGTTGCCATCACGGCTGGCCGAGCCGTCCTGGAAGCATCGGGCAACGTCAATCTCGACACGGTTCGCGGCATTGCCGAAACCGGTGTAGACCGCATATCGATAGGCGCCTTGACCAAGGATGTGCGGGCTCTGGACCTTTCGATGCGCTTTCAATAACAGCGTTGCACGAACTACCAAAAATCTCACAACAGCGGTATTTGATGCCGCTATAATTGGTACGTAGTAAACAGAAATGTGGCCTGAAATTTCCAGCCGCACGAGAAGAAGAAGGGATAATCCATGCTATTTGCACTGTTCTACGTGATTGCCATCACCGTTCTGGTCCTGCATTTCACCGGTTTTTTGGCGCGGCACAATCTTGAATGGCTGGTGCTGGTGCTTGCAGCGGCGGTCTTCCCGGCCGTGATCTACCTCTAGCTCCACGGCTCTACAAAACCGCAAGGTGCCTTTTTGTTATCCGGTACCGAACAGAGACTCGGACACTCAGACGCGAACGTTCTGCTCGATGAACGATTTCACGGCATCGATACTGATATCCATCACCTCAACCCGCTGCGGCAGATTCTCGATGCCCTGCATGGCGACAGGGCGTTCTGGCTGACACCCTAGCGCTTCAACGATCGTTTCTTCAAACTTGGCCGGCAACGCCGTTTCGAGCACGACCATCGGCCTACTCGGCACGCGCTGGTCAAGCGCCACCTTGAGACCATCGGCCGTATGCGTATCGACCATCACGCCGTATTTCTCATACGTTTGGCGAATTGTCGCCAGCCGGTCGGCGTGACTGCTCTTGCCTGAAACGAAGCCAAATTTCGGCAGATCGACGAAACGAGTCGTTTTTGAGAGGTCAAAACCGCCCCCGGAATCGACCTTTGCCCACAGTTCGCGAATAAGCACCGGATCGCGCCCGACGAGGTCAAAAACGAAACGTTCGAAGTTGGAGGCCTTGGAGATATCCATCGACGGGCTAGACGTCGCGTGCGTCTCCGCCGTTCCACGCGGGCGGTAAACGCCGGTACGGAAAAACTCGTCGAGCACATCATTCTCATTGGTAGCCATCACTAGGCGAGCGATTGGCAAACCCATCATGCGCGCGATATGGCCGGCGCAAATATTGCCGAAGTTGCCGGACGGAACGGCGAAGTCGACCTGCTCATCGTTTGTGCGGGTCGCCGCGAAGTAGCCTTTGACGTAATAAACGACCTGCGCCGCTACCCGCGCCCAGTTGATCGAATTCACTGCGCCGATCTTGTATTTCGCCTTGAAGGCGTGGTCGTTGGACACCGCCTTGACGATATCCTGAGCATCGTCAAACATGCCACGCACGGCGATGTTGAAGATATTTTCATCCTGCAGCGAATACATCTGGGCACGCTGAAAGGCGCTCATCTTGCTGTGCGGCGAGAGCATGAAGACACGTACGCCACGCTTACCTCGCATCGCATATTCGGCGGCCGATCCGGTATCGCCGGACGTTGCGCCAAGAATGTTTGTTTCCTCGCTCTTCCTCGCCAGCACGTACTCGAAGAGGTTCCCGAGCAACTGCATGGCCATATCCTTGAAAGCCAGCGTCGGGCCATTGGATAGTCCGAGCAGCCCCAGGCCCGGCTCAAGCCAGTGCAGCGGCGTAATCTGGCTGGCATCGTCGCCCGAACGAACGTTGCAATACACGTCAGCGGTATAGGTCTTATCGACCAGCGCCTTGAGATCGGCAGCAGGGATATCGTCGATGAATTTCGACAACACGGCGAACGCCAGATCAGCGTACGACAGCGTGCGCCATTGATCCAGTTCGGCGCGAGTTATTAACGGATAGGACTCCGGAAGATAAAGACCGCCATCGGGCGCAAGGCCGCCGAGCAGGATTTCGGTAAAGGATTTTCTGGGCGAATTGCTCGCATCGCCGCGAGTCGAGATATAGCGCATGGTCATGACCGGAAAGGTGGAACGACAGGATTTCGCGAAGCCGCGAGTTTACCATGCACTCACCCGGTCACGCCTCAAGCCTGAGGCGAATCCACCAATCTCACCGATATCAGCAGGCTACGACGCAGTTCTTTCCGGCGTGCTTGGCAGCATAGGTCGCTGCATCGGCACGCTGTATTGCGTCCTCAAAAGCCTCATCAACCTTCTGGATCACCACGCCGGCACTGAAGGTCATCAAGGTGTTGGTTCCGGGAATTGTACGAGCCGAAAACTCGCTCAGAAAACGGGACAGCACCGTCGAAGCGTCGGCCAGCGTTATATCCGGGAGCATCAAAACGAACTCCTCGCCACCAAAACGGCAAAGAACATCGGATGGACGCATCGAATTGTGCAACAACTCAACCAGATGAACGAGCGCCCGGTCGCCCACCTGGTGGCCAAACGTGTCGTTCAGGCGCTTGAAATCATCGAGATCAATAAGGGCAAACGCACACGGCTTCCCTGCCCGGCGTGCGCGAGCTTGCTCTCGCTGGCACGCCTTGTCGAAACCGCGGCGATTCAATGCGCGGGTCAAGGGGTCGGTACACGCCGCTTCGCCCGCTTCGGCCAGAGCCTTTTCGAGCTCTGCAATCCGCATTTCGGCCGCCAGCAACTCGAACATGCCAGCGTCCCTGACCATCGCTTTGGGCAGGCTAACGACAGGCGCAGATACTCGTTCAAGCAAACTTGACCCTATCACGCAAGGCAACGCGGTCAAAGGTGCAGAACGACGATGCAAGCGGCGCGATGCCGGTCGATTTGATTGTACGAGTTGCGTTTCATGACGATTCATTTCCCTGCTCCGTCTGGCTGCACCTGATTGCAGTGCTTGTGAGGGTATATACGGACCGAACGGGGAAATCTTGAGGAATTAATTCACATTTTGCTCAGTAACGAATGTCGAGCATCTGGAAATACGCCCGCTTGCAAGGCAATAAGCATGCGCTTCTTTAACAACATATGCCTGGAAAGGCCCATGGATAGGGCCTCTCCAGAAAGACTCGCCCAAGGTTCCCGCGCTTCCTGCCTCCCAAGCCTCGGGAACTCACGGCACGAATCAGGGAACGAGCAAAGCGCGCAGGAATAGCCAACAACCTCTGCAGTAGCGACTATTCTCTGGCGATTTTTTGATTCAGGCTAAACCCACATGACTCGCGAATGACGAAGCACGTGTCGTAAGGCACTTCCAGCCTGACGTAGGTTTCGCCGTTCATTAGCGCGAGGAGCATGTCGACGGCCTCCTTGCCTTGCGTGACTGGGTCAATGCGCAAGGTAGTCAGCGGTGGCGAGGCGAATTCGGCAAGCGGAATGTCGTCATAGCCAACCACGGCGACGTCCTGCGGGATACGGCATCCGGCGTCCTTGAGGGCCTTCATGGCACCGAAAGCGACCGTATCGTTGCCGGCAAACAGGGCGGTGAAGTCGGTGGTTTGTTCCAGGAGTTGCTTCATCGCGTCGTAACCACTGCGCGCGCTGATGTCCGCGTAGGCGATGAGGCTTGGGTCAGGTGCGATCCCGGCCTCTGCAAGCGCGCTCTCGTAACCCGCCCGGCGCAGGGTCACGGCTTCAAATTCCTTTGGCGCGAACGCCAGGTGGGCAATGCGTCGATGCCCGAGTTCAATCAGGTGCTGGGTGGCCCGCTTCGAAGTGACAACGTCGTCATCGCTCGTACAGCGGCTGTAGAAGGATTCCCGCCCGTTGCCGGCAACCACGACGGGAAATCCCTGCTGGGCGAGCTGCCTGACATAGTCGCATTCAACGGAACGCATATTGACGACGATCAGTCCGTCAATCCGCTTGCCTTTGACCAGATTCATGAAGGCGCCCGGGTCCTTGAACTGATCATCGGCCGCCTCTAGCAAGACCTTGTAGCCATGAATGTGGCAACAGTCGTTGACGGTGCTGAGCAGTCGCGGCAAATAGGCGTCAACGTGCAGGTGGTCCGACCGGGGAATCACGACGGCGATGGTGCCCGTACTGCCACCGGCGAGGATGCGGGCGGCGGAATGCGGTTCGTAACCCATTTCACTCGCCGCCAGCAGGACCTTCTGCCGCGTTTCTTCGCTGATGCCCTTGCCACGCAGATCGTTGAGCACAAAACTCACGGTCGTGCGAGAAACCCCGGCGCGCTTGGCAACTTCACTACTGGTGGGTGTAGAGCGACGGGGCAAAGCCATGGTTTCAGACGTGCAGATACTCGGGCAGGAAAGGTTTATGGGCAATCAACAGCTCGTCGACCATGGCGTAGATCTGCTCGATATCGAGCACTGACGCCGTGTGCGGATCAAGCATGGCTGCATGATACACGTGCTCGCGCTTCTGCTGCAGGATGGCTTCGACGACGAGTTCCTGAACGTTCACATTGGTACGCATCAGGGCCGCGAGTTGCACCGGAAGCTTGCCGATTCGCGTCGGCTGGACCCCGTTGTGATCAACCAGGCACGGCACTTCCACGGCACAGCCTTGGGGCAGATTGTCGATCAGATTGTGGTTGAGCACATTGCCATTGATGACGCAGTGGATGATCGCAGAGCCGTATTCCACCGAGCGTTCGAAGCTGCGCAGGCCGTCAATCATCTGCGGCGTGTGCTCGATCGAGCGTTCCATTACCTTGATCCGGGCGTCCCGGATTTCACGCAGCAAGGCCGCTGAATCCTGCGAGCCCGGTTGATTGAGTTCGCGTTCGATATAGGGCCAGGCTTTCTCGAAAATCTCGCAACGTCCCGGATATTCATCGAGCGGGATGTTGTACTTGGTGAGAAGGTCCTCACGCCCGCGTTTGATGAACCAGGGCACGTATTCCGCAAGATGCTCGCTCGACTCCGTGGGGAAGTAACCGAGTCTCTGGAACATCTCGTAGCGCACACGATTCCAGTCCGGCACGTGGCCTTCGGCGAAGAGCTGGCGCATCTTCGGGTAGAGTGCTTCGCCCTTGTGGTCGAAGCGCAGATAGAACGACATGTGGTTGATGCCGGCACAGTGAAAATCGATTTCCTCGACCGGAATGTTCAGATCCTGAGCCAGTTCGTTCGCCGTGTGCTGCACGCTGTGGCACAGGCCGACGGTCTGGATCGACGAGCTGCTGCGATTGAGCGCCCAGGTGATCATGGCCATCGGATTGACGTAGCTCAAATGAAGAGCACCCGGCGCATGGGTTTCCATATCGCGCACCATGCCCTGCATGACCGGGATGGTACGCAAGGCGCGCATGATGCCGCCGATGCCAAGGGTGTCGGCGATGGTTTGTTCGAGTCCGAACTTCTTCGGAATCTCGAAATCGGTGACGGTCGCCGGGCGATAGCCGCCGACCTGAATGGTGTTGATGACGTAGTTCGCGCCTTCCAGCGCGCGCTTGCGGTCGATGCTGGCGGTGATCTTCGGTGTGGCCCCCGCCGTCGCGGCGATGCGGTGCGCGACCATTTCGGCCAACTCCAGGCGCTTGGCATCAATGTCATGCAATGCGATTTCGCAGTTGGCCAGCTCGGGATAGGAAAGAATATCGCCGAGCAGATTGCGGGTGAATACGGCGCTACCGGCACCGATCAGCGTGATTTTCAGGGGGCGGTTTTTCATGAGTTCAATTCAATTCGGCGGAATCGGGGAAAGAACATGGTCGGCGAAGTGCTCCGCCGACCATGGCGGAAAAAGCACAGCGAAGGAGACCGTTTTCGCTGTATTTACGTTGCGTCTATTGCTT